>NZ_VUNS01000012.1 GCF_009695545.1 Victivallis lenta
TCTTGAAGTAGGCTTTGTCCTTGATCTGCGACAACGCAGTATCGTCATCGTCCAGCTTGAACTCAAACAGATAGATATGATCGTCCGTCTGGACAACCGCATCGATCCGACCGTCATTCGTGCAGGACTCCGCTTCGATATTGAATCCGAGCAACCGGAAAATCGCATAGAAGACGGTCTGGAATGTCGCTTCGCTCTTCTTGTGGATCGTATAAGGCACCCCGGCGAAGAACGATTCGAGAACCTTCCTCGCCTGATTCAGATTGCCCTCCAGGAACGCGGTCGCCAGATCAGCGGAGAAGCTGCTGACCTCCCGTTGTGTTCTGCCTACGTAGCTGTTCAGCAGATAGGTGCTGAAAGATTCGGCAACCTCCTCGTTCGGGAAGTCGAGCCAGAACCAGCGTTTGTTGAAACGAATCTCGCTGGATTTGATCGTCAGATACCCTGTCTGCAACAGCAGCGTCACTGGGTCGATATTGGGAATCTCGAACGCATCGAATGTCACACCAGGAACCGCTCTCGATACCGCATCCTCAAAGTTGAAGTCGGTCTTCTTGGCAAGCTCCATCAGGAACGAAGGCGTTCCGGTAGCGAACCAGTAGTTGTCGAACTTGCCGTCATTCTCAAAGAACTTCGCTATGGACACCGGGTTGTAGACCGTTTCCGAAGTCTCCTCGAAACAGTAGCCGTCATACCACGCCTTGAGCTTCCGTTTCAGCTCCTCCACCGGGACATTCTGAGCCTGTGCAGTCGCTTCGATCCGATCACTGAAATAGTGTTCCAGTTCCGATTGCGTATAACCGAACATGGTCGCATAGTCGCGGTGCATCGTAATATCGGTTAAATTGTTGAGGTCCGAGAACAGCGATACGTGACAGAACTTGCTGACACCGGTAATAAACAGAAAGCGTTCTTTGGCATTGCGTTCTTTAAGAACGCTGAAGAATCCTTTTAAGATTCTCTGGACTTGTGTTATTTGAGAACTTGTTATATTATCCAGAATCGGCTTGTCGTATTCATCAATGAGAATTGCCACCTGGTCATTCTTTGCCAGTTCATCAATCAATTCCCCAAAGCAAAGTCCCGGAGTCGAGTTCGTCAACGTAATAGAATAAGCGGATGCGATCTCCTGAAGTTTGGTCTGCAAATACTCTGGCAATTCTTTCACAGGATCGGAGACAACGCTATAGTCGCCGAAACTCAAATGAATGACCGGATACGGTTTCCAGTCGTATTCTTTCTTTGAGATCGCCAAGCCGTCGAACAGCTCCCTGCGTCCTTCAAAGATCGCTTTGAGAGTGGAGACCGTCAAGGACTTTCCGAAACGACGGGGACGTGACAGGAAGTATCCCTCCTGAGTTGGCTGAATCAACTTCCAGATGGACTCCGTCTTATCAACATAGAGACATTCTCCATTACGGAGTTTCTCAAAAGAGTATGTAAAACTGGTCAATCTTTTCACTGTCATATCCTCCAATATCTTACTATACAGCGAGTCCGGTGATTTTCAAGCATGGACGGCGAGATTGCTATGAGTTCAGCTCCTCCCTGAAGACCGGTTGTCTTCAGGGAGGAGCTGCCATCTGTCATGCTGAAGTCGAAAACGTCAACTTTTATTCCTGCTGGAACAGGGACTTTCGAGCTTCAAACCGCCTGTTTCGCGTCCCTCTGTTCTACTGTCTTCAGGTGGGGGGATTGAAGGCAGTTTAACACTGCCAAGGCGAACATTCTTTCAGTAATTGCAACGATGTGATTTGAAAAGTCGAAAAAGTCTTGACGGGACTTGAATTTGAAGAAGAATCTGGTATTGACAGTTCCGCCTCCCAATAATCACGTCCTTCGCGTCCCATGCCGTTCTTCTCTGGCTCGGGTTCAGGGAAGAACATACCACGCGGCCTGCCTCAAATCCAGATGGGGTTGGCCAGAACGCATACATTGCAACGACAACAGTGACAGCAGGAAAACAATGCGATAAGCCGTTCCGATTTCATGGTTTCTCTGCCTGATAAAGGATATAACGAAAACCATTTGCGTTCATTTCAAGCAACTTACGCGTGTGCGGCGGTTTCGGTTCATTAGGACGCAAAATCCAAAAATCTGGAGCATCACAGAAGGGCGACGGCTCGGAACGTCCCCCGACAAAGAAAGCGACGGCGGGAAACTCGCTCCAGACCACTGGTCGCCGGTGCGAATGATAGATCTGTCGATGAGCGGGGACCTGATCCGTCGCAGGTCCGATGTAGCTCGCTCGAATCGCCGGAACTGCCTGAGCGATCACTTCAAGTTCTCCGTGTTTTCGTTTGGAATAATAGTTTTTCAGCGATGGTGCTATTCCATCAAAAAACAGGACGGTCAGCACGAGGCAACCGGTACCCCACAAACACCATGCCGGAATGCGGGAACGATATTGCAGGTAGAGAATCAGAAGCCCGTATGCCGTCCAACCGAATAACAGCGGAGCTGCCGGCAGCAGATAACGGCGGTGTATGCCCAGTGAGCCCCATGGTAAAGGAAAATATCGGCGATAGAGTTTTGAAAAGATTAGAACAGGAAAAGGTGATGCCATCTGGCGTTTGACCGCCAGACGGCATCATTTTCTCCTAACTCTAATTTTTTTCCAAAGCTCTCCGCGATATCTCCCCTCACCATGGGGCTCACTGGGCATACACGCAAAAAGAATATAATGAGGATTATCCTCACTCATCACTAGGCTACATGACGCCTTACGAATACGAAAGATGGTTTCAGGCGTCTGCTGCATAAAAGAAGAGCGGGTGGTATAAAAGAACTCTCAAAAAATGAAATCTGCATTTTTTGACTGCTTCTACGTAATGCAGCCCTTGAAAAAAGGGGTGCATTACATCATCTGGCACCCCGTCACCAGTTCTACGGCAAATCGGTGCAGAATGGAACTGCCGGCAGACCAGCGCCGTTGTAAAAGTTGAAGTTCGGCGGACAGGCGCAATGAGCGAAACGAACTTTGGTCGGAGCGGCGATTGCCGAAGATGAAACCACAACACTGTCACCTTCAATCCAGGCTTCCGCCCACGCCCAGTTCCCCTGATCGTCACCGATGGCAAAGTTATTCAATTTAGTCTCCGAGGAGAAAACAACCGGATTGATCCCGTCTTTTGTCCCGACTTTCAAGCCCCCGTCAGTATGGTCGAAGAAGATCCGGATCCGGTTCCCCTCAATGCGCATCGATCGATAGTTCGGGCCGGAGTCCGCCATCGGGATGCCGTAGGTGCGATTTAACGCCGCCAGAGCCAGCCGTTTGCCGACGTCGTATTTATTCTTCGGATGGATATCGTTCCACTGACCGATATCGATGGTAACAACCATCGCGGTATTGGGAATGCTCAACGCCTGCCGCTGCTGCCGCCGCATGTCAGCAAATCCCTCCCCGCCCGCCGGATCCGGCGGAGGACCTCCCAGAGACGCCAACTGCACGTAATAGAACGGCAGGTCGTCATTCCAGGCACGCCGCCAACCATTGATCAGCGCCCGCATTTTCTCTACGTAATCGGAGTCGCCGTTATTACTGCAGCCCTGATACCAGATCACCCCTTTAATCGGAAAGTTGGTCATGGGAGCGATCATTGCGTTATACTGGGTCAGCGGTTGACGAAAACTGACATCCAGCAGCGTGGGAAAGTGTGGAGGTACGCCCGGGTGCGGATCGGCAGGAGTACTCTGCTGTGCCAGGTCATACCACTTCTTGATCTGTTCCATAACATCGGCAGCACGACGCTTGCCTTCCGGAGTACGCGTGTCACATTGGGCGATCTCCTGTTTGATATATTCCAAACCCGGTTCAGCATCTACTGCGCCGGGAGCAAAAAACGGTTCGATCCGGCAGCCGCTCCAACTGGCGTCGATCAAACCAATCGGAATATCGAGATGTTTCGACAACTCCAACGCAAAAAAATACCCAACCCCGGAAAGTTCCTGAACGCTCGCCGGTGTACAAGCCTGCCATTCCCGGTCGATGTAAAGCGAACGATCCGGCGTGTTGAGCTTGCGTTTTGTCAGCTTCAGGTGACGAATCAGCGGGTGGTTTGCCTCTTGCTGAAAGCGATTGCCATCCATGAGCCCCCACGCAAATGACATCTCCATATTGGATTGGCCGCTGCAGAGCCAGACATCACCGACGACGACATCGTGCCGCACGATGGTTTTTTTGGTTCCGACAATGGTCAAATCTTCTCCGGTACGATTGATTTCCAACGGTGCAAGAGTTGCTGCCCAGTAGCCGTTTCCGTCGGTTACCGCGGTTTGTTCCTGACCGGCAAACTGAACCCTGACCGTTTCGCCCGGATCGGCAATGCCCCACACTTCGATCGCTTTGCCGTGCTGCAAAACCATGTGGTCGTTGAAGATGGAGCCGGCGAACAATTCCGCGGATACATCGATGGCGCCGAACAGCAGCAGAATCGTGACCAGACAGAAATGGATTTTTACATGTCGCATGATAATTTCCTCCTGTTTTAGAAATTTCAGGATTGTTTTTTTTGTTCCAGACTTTCGAATTCCGCAATATCGGATAGTGAAACGTTATTGGCAACCATTCCGTTATCCAACGGATTCCGCCGCCGGACGGCGAGGTCGCAGAATAAACGGCGCAGATCTTTGATTCCACCGATCATGAACCAGACCGTCGTGATTATCCCGACGATGCAGGGATCAATCAGCGAATTGATTAAAAAATAGATGCTCCACCACTGATCCGGCAAAGGATAAAACAAATTGACCACCACCACCGCCACAAACATAATCAGAAATTTGTAGATCAAAAAATAGCCGAAGACAAACCAGGTGATGACCTTGTCTCCGAAGGTGTAGTCCGGTGTGATCGACACCAGAAACTGAAACACGCCGTGCCAGGAGAACCGAGGCTTGACATCCATTTTCTCAGGGTTCAGATTATAGATTCCCCGATGAAGCATCCGGTCGAGATTGAATGGTTGCCTGAAGGTCAACAGCGAAACCAGCCAGTAGGCGGCAATTGCCAGCAGCATCGCGAGAAAGGAGATTTCCATCGAATTGATCGGGAACTTCAACGGGTTCATTTCCCATACGACCCAGGGATTCAACGGGGAAGAAACCACCGTCAGCGCGTGGTCGAGCATCGGAATCATGCCCCAACCGGAAAGGGTCGGATAGACGGTGTCCGCCCAGTTGCGCTGCACTAGAATTCCACCGCCGGAAACCAGGCCGCCAACCAGAATCGAAGCATAAGCCCCGGCTGTAGTGCCGCGGCGGCTGTACAGCCCGAACGTGACGACCCCTCCGGCTCCGGCGCCCCAGATCGAAATCGTGATCGTGATGAACAAGTTCAGAAAATCGAGCTGAGAAAGGTAGATCGACCCCCAGAAAAAGACTAGCGTCACCACGATGGTCATCAGCTTCAACAATTTTACATGGGTTTCCGGCGGGAGCGGTTTTTTGCACAACGGCACCACCAGGTCCTGAATCAGCGCCGAAGCCGAATTGAACATCAATGAATCATCCGTCGAAAGCATCAGCAAAATTCCCAGCAGCAGAAAAAGTGCCAGCAACGTCGGCGGCAGCATGGTTTTCAACGTAACTGGCAGCATCATCTGATTGTACATGCTGCGGAAATTCTGAAACTGTTGATTGCCGTTTTCCTCGCTGACCCCTGGAGAAGCGTGCAATACCTCGGAAACCGTGGTCAGATAGGCAGTATCAAGGTTCCGTCGCCGGGAAAGTGGCTCCTCCTCGCCGATGCGGTGAATCGGAGGCGGCAGTTCCCCGATGCGACGGGCGAGCTCAACACGGGTTTCCTGCGACGGCACGATCTCTTCGGCTACCCGGTTGACCAATTCGGTACGTATCTGGTGCGCCTCGGAGGAGAATTTGGCATGATTCAGGAGCGTGATGACCGAGATCACCAGAAGCAGTGACATCGTTGTGCTGTACCCTGCACGCCAGCGCCCGAGGATTCCTGCCATCTTCTGTTCATGGGGCGTCCGCGCTGCGCCGCTGGTATCGTTCCCCAGCCAGACTCCGTCGAAGAATCGGCCAAATACCAGAACGAACAGCGCGAACATATTGAAATCACGCAAATTATAAATATCGTACGGATTCAGAAAACTTTCCCCCGCAATACGGTCTCCCATCACCGGCGCGATCTCATGAAACCACGAGAAATTTGTAAAAACAAATACCGCGATGATCACAAAGATCGGATAGCTCATCAATCCCTGGAAGCAGTCGGTGATGATCAACGCTAGCCGTCCACCGGCGAGAATCACTCCGACCGCCAGCGACAGGCAGAGAATTAGCAGCATGACGAAAGTCGAAACCGTGTGGCCGAAGAGTTGAAACTCCATCGGCAATCCCAACAGGTAGATGAAGAAACGCGCAGCCACCGCCGGACCGATGCAGTTGGTGAGCATTTCAGCGAAACAGCGAACACACGTTGCGAAGATGCGTAAGGAACGGCTGTAACGCATTTCGAGAAACTGTCCCATCGACATTGCGCAGGTTTCCCGGAACCGGTAATTGAGATAACCGGTCAGGCCGAGAAAAATCCCCAGCGGCAACAGAATGTTATTCCAGTAACTCATGGCAAATCCGGTCTGATAGTTGGCCTCGCACATGGCGACCAACGTAAAAACACTCAACCCATCTATCATTCCGGCAACGGAGAGTACGTAACGCCCGGCAACTCGCCCGGCAACCAGAAAATCCGCCACGCCGCGGATAAATCGCCGGGAATAGAGTGCCATGCCTGAGACAAGACACAGCGGGACAATGACGATCAAACATTGAATCAGACTCATGAGATCCTATCCTGTATCACCAAAAACGTTCTGATTTCAAAGGGGCGGAACAGCAACTCCAACTCCCCGTTTTCAAAGCGGAAAGACCGGCCGGTGTGCCATTCCAGAAGATCGCACTCGACCAGCCGAACCCCGGGAAGCTCCGTAGTCAGACGTGCTTTGCCGCTGCCGCCGGAAATTTCCACCAGCCGAATGACCCGGTGATCAGATTTTTCCGCCCGCTTGAGCACTTCAAGCGCCACGCGGCCGGCAGTGACGCAAAACGGCGGACGGACGGTAAAACGCCGCCCCGGAAAAAGCAGCGGCGGCCGGTTTAACTGCGCCGCCTCGGCCATCACGGGCGCCTCGACCAGTTCGCCGCGGTGCGGCAGATAAGAGTAGGTAAATTCACGATGACCGCGATCCGCCTCCCAATCCGGATACTTCGGAGAACGAAGCAGCGCGAGGTCGAGGTTTCCTCTATTCACCCGACAACCGTACTTGCAGTCACTCAGCAGAGCGACGCCCCGCCCAGGCTCCGACAGATCGACATAGCGATGAAACGAGACTTCGAACTTTGCCAGATCCCAGGAGTCGTTCTCCTGTGTCGGCCGCCGGAAATAACCGTATTGAATGTCACAGGCGGCAGAATCAGTGGCAATTGCCACTGGGAAGTTGACCCGCAGCATCTTACGTGTTTCAGCCCAATCGACGGCGGTTTCAAAATCGAGCCGTTTCGTATGCCGTTCCAGCCGGATGGTCTGACGAATCGTTGAGTGTTCCCCGATGGCCCAGGCGAACTGCAGGGTGCTTTCAACCGGACCGGATTCGCGCCGCGGTCGTGCCGTCAGTTCCGGCGCCACGACTTTTTCGTGGTCGTAAAACAGATCGATGTCCCACGCTTCATAGGCATTGGGACGATCAACGTAGAGGCGCAGAACGTTGCCGCATTCGCCGGGCCGGAGGGTTTCCAGACCGGTTTCCAAATCAACGGCACTGAGCAGTTCGCCCGCTGGGGTGAATTCATACCGGACCAGATCGTTCGCCAGAACCAGTCCCTCATCAACCGCGACCAGCGGCGCCGCGGAAACGGAACCACGTTTGTGCCAGATTGTGAAGCCGGAAGGCGGAACGATGGCGGTGGCACGCGTCCCCTGAACCGATACCGGGCGCCCCTGTTCATCGATGATCTCGCAGTTTTGCCACTCCGGCGGCAGTTCTACGGCGTGGTGGAAGGTGCAGGAGAGAGTGTTCAGCAGCGACAAGGTATCCGGCGCTTCCACAGAAATTTTCCCGGCGGCCTGATCAATCAGGTGATGGCAGGTGGCGAAAAGTTCAGCGTGTTCCCGCCGCGCATTCTCGTAAACTTGAGTGATGCTTGAACCGGGCAGAATATCATGAAACTGATTGATGAGCAGTTTCTTCCACGCCGCATCCAGAGCGGAAGACGGATAGTCGGACAACGGCCCGATTGCACAGAGGAACTCCGTCGCCGCCAACAACTGCTCCAACTTGCGGTTATCACGCTTGATCTGCGCCTGACTGGTCAAAGTACCGCGATGTAATTCAAGGTAAAGTTCACCGGACCAGACCGGCAGTTGCCGCCGGGTCACAGCTTCCGTGCCGGCGAGGCGTTCGAAGAATTCATCCGCCCGACCGAAACGAAACCGGGGAGTTCCCTCGAAGTTCTGCAACAGGCGGGCACGTTCGATGTGTGTTTCTTTTGGACCACCGCCACCATCACCGATGCCGTACAAACTGAGGAACTCCGGCAACAATTCGGACTCCTGGAAGCGATTTTGCGCCGGAATCAGTTCCAGCGGCGTCACAGAGGCGTTATAGGTGTTTTCCGGCGGAAAGTGGGTCAGCACTTCACTGCCGTCGATTCCTTTCCAGAAGAAGGTGGTGAAGGGAAACGTATTGAACTGATTCCAGGAGATCTTCTGCGTCAGGAGAAAGTCGCAGCCGGATTTCTTCATGATCTGCGGCAGCGCCGGCGAATAACCGAACACATCCGGCAGCCACAAATTGTGTACCTCCATTCCGAATTCGTCACGGAAAAAGTTCTTGCCGTGGAGAAACTGGCGGATCATCGATTCGCCGGAAATCAAATTGCAGTCGGCTTCCACCCACATCCCGCCCTGCAGCTCCCAGCGGCCTTCCGACACCCGGCGGCGAATCTTCTCAAACAGCTCCGGATAATATTGCTTGACGAATGCGTAATGCTGCGGCTGGGAGGCCCCGAACGTGTATTCCGGGTACTTGTCCATCATATCAAGCTGGTTGGCGAAGGTGCGGGCGCTTTTACGGATCGTCTCCGATACCGGCCAAAGCCAGCCGGTATCGATGTGCGCATGTCCTACTCCGCAGGCAATCGGCGCGGAATGCAACGCCGGGAGCGCCAGCACTGGCGCGAGTTCCTGACGGGCTCCAGCGGCGCCGTCAGGATCGTCGGCATACCGGTCGATTGCGCCGCTGAGGGCCGCCAGCACCCGCCGGCGGCGGTAATCATGCTCGGGCAACGCTTGATAATACTCCCAGAGTATGCTGAATTCGATGCGCAGGTGCCAGAGTTCACGGCGAAACAATCCGAGACGCATCCGTTCCACTCTGGCGGCAAAACATCCGCGGGTTTCGGTGGTCAGCCGATGCGGATCTTCGGCGAGATAGACGCCGAAGTTGGAGCTGGCGGCGGCTTCCAGCCAGAGATCGAACGTTCCGTTGCGGCGAAAGGCATCAGGAAGCGGAAAATATTCCTTGGTGTATTCCGGGTTGAGTACACTGTAGGCGGTAAGTCCGGCGACCGGTACGCCGTCGGCGTCGAACAGCAGATTTTCCCCGGAAAGATTGAGGCGTAACGCCACGGGCTGATCGGCCCACTTTTCCGGCAGTTCAGCCTGGAGATGAAACCAGGCACTCTGCCAGGCCTGTCCCCAGAACTCCCCTTCGGAAATCGGGCGGTAAGGCAATGAAAGACGTTCCCGCCACGGTACCATCCGGTCGCTGACGGCGAACTCCGCCCGACAGGGGAATTCCGCTTGCAGAAGATCCGGTTCGGTACGCTGAAGAAAAAGGCGGCAGCGTTCAGCGAGAATTTTAATCTGTTCTTGTCGCATAAGCTCTCTGAAAAAAACGGCCCGGCTGAAAATTCACCGGGCCGGAACAGTTACCTGGTAAACTCCAACACACCCCAGTTGCCGGCATTGTGCCACTTGTCGTCTCCGGGGCTGTTCCAGATCCCGTTGGGAGAGATCAGGTCAAAGCGCCAGACATCCCCCGGTTCGGGAACCGTCCCGAAAGCGCTCCACGGAATTGCCACTTTCATCAACCAGCCGTCCTCGACGTTTTTCGCTTCAACCCGCGCCCCCGGAATCGCTTCTCCGACCGGGACGCGGTTGCCGTAACTGATGACGAAGGCGCCGGCCGGGCCGTGACCGGTCGTCTCCGGCGCAATGCCGATCTGATAGTGATCTCCGGTCAGATAGGACGTGGTGGCATCGGGACAGAGAAAAAGGCGGACTGAATCTTCCTCCCAGACATCCCAGCCGTTTTTTTGGTTGGAGAAGGGCTTATCCGATTTGATCCGGACGTTGAGCAGAAACTCCTGATCGTTCCAGCCGACGGAGAATGAGGTTTCACTGCCCGGCTTCTTCTGATCGATCATTTTTCCGTCGTTGTTCAATCCCGCATAACCGAGGGTCAGCGCTCCGAACGGATAGTTGGTGGTATATGCCATATCCTCCCGTTTTTCCGGCAGGGTTTCGCATCGGGGCGCGGTGGCTCGTCGCGGAGTCCGACCGGGCCGGAGTGTCTTCGGCAACGGCTGCAACTTATTTTCAGGAAAATTTTTCACGTAGAGAAAAAGCGGATCGGCTCCGGGCTGTACGTGGATTTTTCCGTCTTTGACCCAGACGCGGTCGGCATCGGGCGCTCCGCCCCAGAGATCTTCGGCCTGGGCGAGTATTCCCGGCAATTCCAGAGGAACCACTCCTTCGGTGATCGCCTGCGTATCGGCCCATACGGTTAACAAAATTTCCTCCGGCTGCCACGGGTTTTTCCATGCCCAGACGAAGTAGGAGACCGGAGTCGGCAGCGTGCCGAGGAACCGTGCCGCCTCCAAGTGGCGCGCCGTGCCGCTGAGGGCCGACAACGACGGTTTGGGCGTCGAATCGTTCCGGACGATGCCGAAATTCTGTTCGGCGCTCGCCGGATCGGTGCCGAAGTCGGCGACGGTGTAGAAGTAGACCTGCCTGACACCACCGGCAAGACTGATCAACATCAGACGACTGTAGAAACACGCCTGCTCGAATTCGCTGACCCGTTCGTAACTGGAGATGTCAAACTGCTGGGTCGGCCAACCGATTTCACTGAAAATGATCTCCTGATTGCCGTTATATTTTTCGATCAAACGCTGCAAGGCATTGATGTTATTGAGCAGGAACAATTCCGGCGCCTGCCGGGTATGCGGGTATGGATGAATGTCGATGATTTGGTAATACGGCGAAAGGCCGGCCTTAAAACAGCGGGCAATATATCCGATGTCGGCGTCGGCGGTTGTACCGAGAATCATTTTCGCCTCAGGATCGACCGAATGAATCGCGTCGGCGGAAACCTTGCAGAGTTCAACGTATTCCTCAAAGGTTCCTTTCCACATGCCGCTGGGTTCGTTGTTCGGCTCGTTGCGGATTTCGTATTCACGCGCGCCGGCGGAACGGCGGACGGTTTCCCGGCAGAACTCTTCGTAGTCAGGCAGGAATTCGTCTTTCGGCGGATAGTGGCCGCTCCAGGTCCCGGGGCGTACCCGGGCGTGATCGACAGCCCATTCCGGCGTCCAGGAGAGACTTTGGCGCGGTACGAGTTTATGGCTTTTCCAGTGATCAACCTTCTCCTGCCAGGCATTCCACCACTCCGGATCGTCCCAGGCAAACTTACCGGGAGCGAGAGCAGTGTTGCACCAGGCCCATTCCGCGCCGCGGATCTGATGGATGCCGATCATTTCACCAATCAGTGGACAATCCAGCGACGGACCAATGTTATTCCAGCGTCCGTCCACCTCAATGCGCACCATGCCGAACGGAGAGTTAAGGAGCTGCGAGTTGGAAAGCTCACGGGGACGCTGTACGAGCGCAATCCGGCGTTCGAGTTCCGGCAGTTCACCGTTGGAGTTCCACACTCGAAGCCGGAAGATCCCCGGACGCAGGCCGATCGGCAGCCGGGCGATTGTCTGTGTATCCTGAACTTCCATACGGCAGATTCCGGCTTCACGGTTGCGGGTTTCGTCGAACACCGTCACCCCCCGTACCGGAACCCGGATTATCAGATGCGGCGGGGTGTCGATGTAGTAGGTGTTTCCGACGCGTGTCGCGTCCGGCAGCAACTCCAGAGGGATACGATTGTAAACGGTGTAGTTGATCAACGCCCCCTGCTTGACCGGACCGGCGAACATCATATATTTGACATCGCCATCGATTCGGAAATGCAACGTAAGTTTACGCACGTCCTGAGCTTCCGAAAAGTTCACCTCGGGACAGTTGATCGCCGCCATCGTCGCGCCTTCGGTATACCCGGGAGTATTCCGGGTAATTCCGGCGAGCTCCTTTACCTCGGAATCATCGTTGATGCTGTAGCCGAAAACGATCTCTCCGGCGGTCAGATCGACGCCGCGGCACTCAGGAGTGACAAAGACGAAGCTCTTCAACGCCTGACTGAAATTGAATTCCAACGTAAATCTGCCCGGTTTACCGTTACTTTTCTCCACATAGAATTGATTGCCCCGATCGGGAATAAACAGAAACGAAACGTTGTCATTGGTTTTCCACATCCAGTCAGGCTGTTCAGGGTGACCGATCTGAATTTCCCCTTGTTCTTTCGTGACCGTGACCGGATTACTCTGGTAGGGGACCCACCAGGCGTTGGCGCTCCAGGCAACGATGGAAAGCAGTACAGTAAAGCTACGTAACAATCGCATTCTAAGCTTCTCCAGGATTGCGTCAAATTAATAATTCTTTGTAAAATAAATATTACCGAAACCGGAGTTAACAAAGCGCTGAATGTTGCTTTCGGCGTAAAGTTCTTCCTTGCTCTTGCCCGCAGCATGGCCGTCGGCGTAGGCGACACAGGCCTGATTGTTGTGGACCAGGTAGATTCCGGTTGTACTCAGTGCAGTATTGAATACCCGCATACGGTACCAGCCTACAGTAGAGGTCGGGGTTCCCTGTGCGCTGTCCGCATACATGACCGTGATCGACGGCCGGCTCATTTTACCCAAACTGTAACCATTCCAACCATTGCTGGAGATGAAACAGGAACTGGCGTAGCTCGGGTGATTCTCATCGTTGTAGACTTCATCCAGCATCCCATAGACTGAACTGTTCAAGGTACCCTCAAACGGATTGGTGAAGTTAGCCGCCGGGTCATTGGTCTCCGGACAGACGAACAACTTGCGCGCCAGAGCGTAGGAGGACAACTCGTTCGCGGCTCCGATCGTCATGAAGAAAGGATAGGAATTGTAGCCCCACGGTCTTGGATTCTCCACAAAAATTAAATTGTTGAAATCATTGGCGTAAATAATATTTTGCGCCATCACCTGTTTGAGTTGCGAAATACAGGAAGTTTTACGGGCCGCCTGACGGGCTTTGTTCAACGCCGGCAACAACATTCCGGCCAGAATGGCGATGATGGCGATAACAATGAGCAATTCAATCAATGTAAAGCTTTTTTTCTGTTTCATGGTACCCTCTCTGTGAATGGTGTTGAAATAATGACTCGGCTCACGGATCAAATTCAACCGGAAAATACGATCACTCATGACAAACGTAGCGCCGCCTCCTTTCTCCGCGTTTTCTGCGGGGCGTGCCGGAGTATGGCGGCTGAATTCCGCCGGCGGCGCCGGACCGATGTTTTTGCTGCAGATTGCGGAAGATCGAAAAGTACGATTTCCCATCGCGGGAAAGAACCGGAGGCGCCTGACTTGGATAAGGTTATTCGGTTGTTTCATGTTCGTCGCTCCCAGTCAATCCATAAGCTGAAACCGGTTACGCAGGTGTTGCCGCATCGCAGCGAAGGAACAGAACGACTCCCGCGTCGCATACGGCATGATACCGTTAGCCCGGAAAAATTCCGCGTTCTTGTGGTGAAAGAGGCCGCGCGCATCAATGAACTGCCCCCAGAACCCATAATGCCAGCGAATATCGGTCATTGCCGGACCGCGATCGGCGGCGAACTCGGCAGGGAAGTAGGTCAGCCACTTCGAAGAGGAGTTCAGCCACGAAAAAACCCGGAACCGGCGACAGCCGAACTTCCATTCCGCAGCCCGCATCAATTCAAGGAAACAGTGCCCGAGGTATTCCGGCTCCTCGAACATCGAGCCGGGCCGCCGGGCGTTGGCGATGTGAACATCGACGGTGTCTTTCTCCAGTTTTCCGTACTCGTAACGTAGACTGCCGCACTGATAACCGTCAATAAATGAAACATCAATCCAGTCACGAGCGGCACGGGCGTCGATCGCGTCGCGCAGAAGTTCGAATCCCTCATGTTCAAATCGCGCGACATCGTTTCCAGCGGCGCGGAAGCACACCTCCAATGCGGTTTCGAGCGCCTGCCAGCCCGGCGCCTGAAAATCGATCTCTTCGGCCGTCGGATTGAGCAGCCCCGGATTGAAGATGGTTTTGCGGTAAATATCCACCCGTTCACGCAACGCCTCCCGGAATGTCTCCCCGGGGTGGCGGAGCAGATAAGAATGAAGAAACCAAAGTTTCAAGCGGACAATTTCATGCAGATACTCGCGATGTTCCGCCAGTGTGGTCAGTTTCATAAAAGAGCCTTTCTTCAATTGTTTTCTATTTAAAATTATACTGGATTTTTTTATTTTTGCCATTGCATTTTTCGGAAAAAGTAATACATTTTTCATAAAAAGGCGGAAAAATGAAGGCTTCCTACGAAAAAATCATTTCAGTTGCGGTTCCGATATCCTCCTCTGTTATTTTAGACGGCGGCATAGGCTGGTATCATTTTCACCCGGAATTGGAACTTTCGCTGGTGGAAGCCGGCCGGGGCGTCCGCTGTGTCGGCAGCAGCATAGAGAATTACGCGCCGCTGGATCTGACACTGGTCGGCGGCATGGTACCTCACAGCTACGCCGCCGTCGAACAACAGGAGATCTCCGATTTGAAGATACGGAACATCAAGTTTCTGCCCGATTTCGCCGGACCGGAATTCTTTCGACAGCCCGTGTTTGTTGAAATTCAGCAGTTGCTGGACGATTCAAGCGCCGGCGTGGTCTTCCCCGCGAAATCGGTACGTGAACTGATTCCGCTTTTCGATCGTTTTTTTGAAGCGGATCAGGTGGGCCAGGTGTTCTGCCTGTGCAATATCCTCGATTTCCTGAGTCGAATTCCACGACGAAAACTTTCATCGGAGGCGTCGGTGGCCGAATCCGACGAACGCAGTCGCCAAGTGCTCCACTACATTCATGACAATATCGCCTCCCCCGAAAAGTTATCACTGGCACGGATGGCGAAAGTCGCTCACCTGTCGCCAGGGGCTTTCAGCAGTTATTTCAGCAAGCAGTTCTCACGCCGTTACCTTTCGTATGTCAACGAGTTGCGCGTAAACATCGCCAGCAACAAGCTCAACAACCAGCGGTTGCCGATCACCGAGATCGCCTTTTCCGTCGGATTTGAGAATCTGTCAAACTTCAATCGGCAGTTTCTCCGCTACAAGGGCTGTACTCCGACCGAATACCGGGCCAAGTTGAAGACAATCACCACCACCAGTTGACCCGGCTCAGCAGAAAAAGTCCCACTACAATCGGAGGCAGAAAGAGCCAGGCATCTCGCGTCAGTTCCCGCCGGAAGAGTCCGAGGTAAAGCGCAACTCCGACGATTCCGATGCTTTGACAGATCGGATAGCCGATCGGCGCCATTCCAAACGCGGCGAGACGGTCAAGCGATGCGTAGAGCGTAGCTCGCCCGCCGTAGGTCAACAGAGCAAACAGTGCGGCAAACAACACGGTCCGTCGATCCCAGCGTTGAAAGAACACCCGCCCTTTCCAGCAGAAAAGTGCCGCCAGTCCGCCCAGCGCCTGCATCGGAATCCGGATCCGGGCCTCGTCGCTCCATTCCGTCCAGTAAGAGGGGATTGAAAAAAGAAACTGGCTCAGCCCGATGAAGAGAAACGCCCCCGCCGCCGGCAGAAACCAATGGGAAAGTCGATGCGGTTTCCGGAGATCCGTTCCGCTCCGCCGCTTTCGCTTCCGCCCGAGCAGCACGATACCGGCTCCGACACAAATCAGCCCCAGGTAATTACTCCAGTGCATCACGTTGCCGAAACAGAGTACTCCGAGCAGAAACGGAATGACCATGGAACACTGACTGAACGTCCAGGCGAATTCAGGCTTTCCCCGCTTCATCGCGACGATCAGCACAATCACCCCCACGCACATCAGACCGCCGGAGAGCACCATCGAACTCCATAGCAGTACCGCCCGTGCCCCCTCAAACAATTCCCCCGGATGCAACGCACCCCAGTTTATCCCCGCCAGTACCGCCGGCAGCAGAAAAAGCGCCCCGAAGAGATTGAATGCAACCGGATCGACACCGCGGCGATTGACCAGGTCGTATAAGATGCCGAGGAGAGCAATAAAACCTCCGGCAACGACACACCAGCACAAGGCGTTCAGCATGATTTCACCAGCTTGCGCACCCCGGAACCGAACCGTTTTTTCCCGGCGGTGTCGCACCAGCCGGCAGAGTCAACGACAGCATGAACGCCGGACGGAATCTCCACGGTCACATCGCGGCCGGTTCTTTGCAGGGCGGCCCTCCCCCACGGTGTTTCAAACGCGCAATCCACATCACAGTCGGTGGCATCCGGTATCAGGTGGATGACGCGATCACCGTGTTCCGGCATCGGCCAACTGATCCCGGCGACGGTACGGTAGAGAAAATAGACGCATGCAGCCTGCGCGAACTGGTTGTGACCGTTCATCTCCGGTGACATCCGCCACTCCCAGCGTTCCCACAAAGTGGTTGCGCCATGTTCGAGCATATACCCCCATGAAGGGTATTCGCGGCGCCGGAAGATCGCCAGAACAAGGTCGCGACGGCCGAGCTGTTCGAGAGCGAGCAGAATGAACTGCATTCCGACATAGCCGCCGGTGGCCATGATCGAACCGCGCTCGTGTTCGACGTTCCAGAGCAGGAATGCCGCCACACTCGACCGCTTTTCCTCCGGCGCCAGTCCGAGAACCAGAGCCATTGCATTCAACGCCTGTGACGCGTGCGGGTTCTGGAGGTAATGTCCGGCTTCGGAGAGCCATTCACGGTTGAAGGTATCACGGACCTCCTCCGCTTCGGCAGCGAATTCGGCGGCATCGGTGCTCTTTCCCAGTTCTTCGGCGAAAAATTTCATCCGTTTGAGTGCGGCGAAATAGAGAGCGTGATCCACCGGTTCGTGCGGGGTAAATTCACTGGCCAGCCAATCGCCATAATTTAAATTCAGTTCATCGGTAAAAAGCCCGTCGTGTTTCCAGGTGCGCAGGTAGGAAAGGTTGCGCTTGAGCAGCGGGTAGGATTCCGCAATCACTTCCCGGTCATCATAATAGAGAAAAAGTTTCCAGGGGATGCTGTAGTGCGCATAATGCATCGGCATCCCGGTGCAGCGTGCCCAGACGTTCGGAGTTTGTCCGAACAAACTTTCCCCGGTCGTCGGATCAATTCCGTCGAGGATATCGCGATACCACTTACGATAGAATGCGTGTACATCGAAGTTGTAGGCACAGCCGGGCAGAGAGGCGTGGCCGCCGCCGAGCCAGCCGAGGCGTTCATCGCGTTGAGGGCAGTCGGTCGGTTTGTCGTGGAAGTTGGCGGCCTGTGTCAACACCATGGCATCGAACACCTGCTGTACGGCGGCGTCGCCGCAATGGAAGTGCCCGCCGGCAGCCAGGTCGTTGTGCACCTCCTCCGCGACGATCTGATCGCGGGTTGGAACACCATCCCAGCCGATGACTTCAACGAAACGGAAACCATGGCTGGTGAAATGGGGACGCCAACTTTGTTTCCCCGGACGGGAGTGGTAGACGTCAGTGGAACGTGCAAGTCGCATGGTGCTCAAATCAACCGACCCATCCGCCTTGCGGAACTCGCCGAACCGCAGTTCGATCTCCCGGCCAGCAGGCACCGTTTCCGTGAAGGACAGACGGCACCATCCGGCGAGGTTTTTTCCGAAGTCAAGGACGTGAATCCCGGGGCGAATCGTTTCAACCGTTTGAAAGCGGTGCTCCCGCACGACTCGGATCGGTGGCGCAGCCGGTGGAGAAATCCGACGCGTTTCATCCGGTTCCAGGCGGCAGGGCTGCCAATGTGGTGCCGCCAATTCCCGACGAGCGTCGTAGTGTTCACCGTGGTAAAGGTGAGAAGTGCGGATCGGAGAATCGTCGGTTCCCTCCCAGGTTGCATCGCTGGAAAATTCCCGTGCCGAACCATCCGGAAAATCCAGAAAAATACGCGCGGCCAGCCGGAGATCGTACTCCTCGTCCGGTCGTCGCGGGAAACCGAGTACCTGCCACCCCGGAGCCAACAGAAATTCAAACTCCCGTATCCCTCCCTTCCTGCAGGCGCTGGTCACATCGTAAGTGGCGTAACCGATGCGGGCCGGATGGTTCGTGTCCGCCGGTTGGAGCAGTGGAGCATCCACCCGGTGGCTGTCCAAGTGAAATTCGAACATCGCGGGAGAAGCGGCATAAACAGTGACACGTTCTGCCCCGGCAGGAAGAGAAAGACGACCGCGCAATCGGTGAAATCCACCGATCCAGCCGCCGTGCCAGGCGTCGGCGGCAATCCCGGCGGTGAAGCAGGCCGGGGCGGCTTCCGCGCTCCAATTGCCGTTACGATCGCGCACGGCAACGGTCCAGAACACTCGACGGCGCGGAGAGAGTCCGAGACCGAGGTAACTGGTGTGAAGGGAACTGCTCTCCTGCACACCGGAATCCCAGAAATCACATTCTCCGTCCAGCAGTTTTTCTCGAGAAGAAGCGGCACGAATGCGAAAGGCACTCTGGCCGCGTTCGCACCCCGACTGGCGAAACATCCACGAGAGAATCGGCGTGGTCAGCTCTATGGCAGCCGGTTCGGTTAAGAAATTGCAGCGCAATGTATCGACATACGGCATAAAAGAATCCTCCGTTTCATGAGTTAATGATTGAAACAAAAATCAAACGCCTGCAAGAGAGCATGTGCTGTTGCCCCGCGACCGGGGGAATTCGGATGAACCCGTACCCATGCCGGACAGAAGCTGCGCTGAGGTTTCCGCAGACCGCAAAACACCGTCTGAGTGTCAATCAATATAATCTGATGTTTTACAGCCGGCCGCCGACCGATATCGCAGTATCGCGCCATTCGCCGCCGCATGCCTCCCTGCGGATTTCGTTCGATAAAGTGCGGTACCAACAGCAAAATTCCGTCATGAGCAATTCTTCGGACGGTAACGATCATCTGTTCGAAGTTCTCTTCGTATCCGGTGGGCTTCTCCTCCATTTCGGTCATTTGTGACACATCCAACCGCCATTGGCCGCCATTGGCGCCGCTCACGATTGAATTCCGCCCCGGTACCGATATGAGTACTTCGGGTTCCCGGCGAACGCATAGATCGCGTGAAGTGCCGCCGGCGGTTTCCCGCTTGGAGAAGCGGATATTCAACTCCGGATAATTTGCGGCAACCGGCTCGGAAACAATCCTGGCGTATTCATGCCCGAGGGAGCCGAACAAGCCTCCCGCAATTGGGTTACCCCGACCGGAAGCGGCGCCGGAGCCGCCGGTAAATACAAACCGGCAACGAGCTTGTGATTTCATCATTTTCCCTTCTATGTTAGGTTTTGTCAAGTCTTTTTTGTAACTTTTCTCGTTTTTCTATGAAAAATTTTACTTTCAGAGCAGATATTCCCTTACCCATGTATCCATAGGTTGTTGACTGCTATCAACTTTTCCTGCTTGATTATTATTGATTCTGTCAGTTCAAGAAACTCTTTTGCACTTCACTCCGGCAGCGGGTAAACAATCGTTCCCAACCTTCTATCGACCGCAGACGTTCCAGACATCCGCCGATAATATGCCACATACGAAAAACGTGTGAATTCGAGGCCTCAGTCTTAAGGTGTCGGATGTCATCCGCAACCAAGAAGTTTGTCGAACAGCCTCTATGTTCAAAAATCTCTTTTCTTACTCTCCTTAAAGTGGTGGTGAATTTCTCAACCTTTTGATCGGCATCATTCGATACTCAGGAAAAAGAACGAGTCGATTCACCATATGCTTATACTTCAATTGGTTTGTTTATAATAGCTCCCTCTATGGCTTCACCTTTTACCACATATCGCCACAAAGCAACCATCAACTGACGAGCGAGAGCGACAATTGCAGTTCTCCGAATGCGCCCTTTTTGTTCCAGGCGATCCGCCCATTTTTTCACCAGCCAACTATCCTTCTGCCAGCGATACCATAGCCAGGCGCATTCAACGGCCATCTTTCGCAGACTCTTTCGACCGGCCTTGCTGATCCCCTGATCACGTCTCATTGTCCCGCTGGAATATGGGCATGGCGTCAAGCCGAAAAACGCAGCAAATTGTTTCCCGGAACCAAATCGGCGAAAGTCTCCGATCTCCCAAGGCAAATGGCGGGATAAGCGATCACCGACACCTTTGAACTGTTGCAGTTTCCTGACTGTTGCAGAGGTAGAATCCTCATTGTTATTTGTTTGGGCTGCTTCTTCATCACGTTCCTGGAATTTCCGAATGATTTGTTTCCAACCGGCCAATTCTTTTTCGAACAATTCCAGTTCGGCAATCAGATTGGGAAAGCGAAGCAGCAACAGTTCGGGGCATCCCTTCCATTCCGGTAGTTTCGACCATCTTGAAACCGCTTTCCACCATTCGATTGAAGTTTGATGAGATTTAAAACCCGGTAACGGAGTTCGTTCGATCAAAGCAATCATCTGAGAGTTTACACGCTCTATTGACGTTTTGATACGAGTCCATTCCCGTTCCGCATCCCGGCGCCCTTCCTCCTTCAACGTCGGAATGTAAACACTCGGAACATGATCGGACGGATGCAAACCTCCAAGAAATTTCGCATCAAGTTTATCCGTTTTGATCGTCTTGCCACTCATCACCACTTTCAGTTTGTTGATCGGGAGGATATGAACGGTGGCCCCAAGAGCGATCAGTTTACGAGCCGGCCAGTATCCATAGCGGCCCGCTTCGTAGAAAACATCTACACGTTTGCCGCTCTGAAGCAATTTCGAAACCAGTTCAAACGCACGCTCCTCTTTGCTCTGATTATCCTTGTCTTTCAGCCCGTAATAGCTCATTTTTCCTGCTCCCCAGTCTTGAACGGCCGTCGCCCACAGACTGCCTCCCATATCAATGCCGACACTTATCTGATTTACGACTTGACTATCGCGATTGATCGTGTTACCTTTTCTTTGCATTTTTTGAACTCCTTTTTCTGTACTTTGGAAGGTTTGGTTATTCAAAGTTACTTGACAAAGGAGTTCTTTTCTACTCCGACAATTGCTTGTCACCTATACATGGTATCTTTTGGTTCAATATATCACCAAAACTTAAAATGGTGCTGTGTTAAATATGATATTTCAAAAAAATCGCATTTCATCCGACGATTCAGCATCGAACGGTCACGGTCGATACTATTATTGTACTGCATAAAAATTTTCCTGCTATGATAATTTTCACCGGATTTGATACAATTTATCGAATCATCTCCATTTATATGAAGCTCTCGGGGGGAACTCAAAAAATTTGACTTGCATATTTCGTTAGATGATCGGGGGATTAAAACCATTCGTAATCGCTTCGATCCACCGGACATGCGTTCGGGACGGAAGCGGAGATCCCCCCGGCGTTCCGCTCCGGGCGATGCGGACCGTTACGTCAGGATGTCGTCCTCACGACGGGGGAGTGCGTTGAAGTGTTGAAGGAGCGCCGAACTGTGCGGTAAACTCCAATTGCCGTTCGACGAAACCGGCGCATGGACAGACAAGATTCCCCCCAGACCGAGCCCGGCTAGAACCGGAAGAAACGGCACATCCACCCTGTCAAACGTGCCACTGGACGGATCAAGATGGCGATTCAGCCGTTCTGCCGACTTTGTTTCCGGCCCTCCGGAAACAAAGTCGGCAGAAGGTCACATTTTTTACAGTTCGTTTTCAGACCGATAAAGACTTCCGTTACGGCTTCCTGGGTTTGATATGCCGCTTTCTCCGGCCATTGTTATCGGAGAAGCATTCTATCGTATCAAATATCATAATGATAAATGTATTCAAAATTTATTCTCTTTGAAATTGCCCATGATGATAAACATTTATTTACGAAGGCGAAGATTTCATTTTTGAGGGAGTCTGTGCTGAAAGTCGCGGGAAAACGGGTTGAATAAATTGTAAAACCTACTAATACTTTTCTCTTCGGTTAATTAAATCCGTCATTCAAATATTATGATTTTCAATCGAAATGTTCCATGCTATCTTATTTGGAGAACAGAACATGGAATATTTTTTCAAGTTTGAATTGCTTGAGCAGGCCGGAGAAGACAAAAAGCCGACGCTTGATGTTCTGATCAGAACGCTGGACCGGTTCAACCGAGAGTTTGACAGGAGGAATTGGTAACAAGCGAAAATCATGCCCGTTATAACTGGGAATGCAGTCGCCGCACGGAATTTGAGCCGGGGGGAAATGTCGCTTATGGGAGGAGCCGTGAACAGCAAAATAAAGAACATGATTCAGGAAGCCCGGGACGGGGACAGTGAAATCCAGGTGGCATTGGGGTGGCTGTATCACGAAGGCAGAGAAGTCAAAAAATCATTTCGGAAATCATTTTATTGGACGGCGGCGGCGGCTCTTTCCGGCATAAATCGGATTGTGTATTACAATTTAAGCATCGCGTACAGTCTGGGACGAGGAGTAAAAAGAAATGATTATAAAGCTTTTTTATGGGCAAAACGCGCAGCGGAAATGGAATACGAAGATGCGATGTTGGCCGTGGCATGGTTTTATTTCAATGGAATGGGAACAGTTCAGAATTCCTGCAAAGCGCAGGAATGGTATGAAAAAATTCTTGCAATCAATCCCCGGAATGTTTCGGCATTGTTCAGTCTCGGGCAGATATATTTTTTCAGGCGGGAGTACGATGACGTCCGGGAATATTTTCATAAAGCATACAAAATCAATCAACATGTAAGGGCTTGTTATTATCTGGGAAGGTTATTCCTGGAAAAACAGTGAGGCGGGCATGATCTTTCGCAGGCGTTTTTTTCTGAAAATTGTCGCTCGTAAACATATTTATGAAGCAAAGAGAGTGTTGAGAAGCGGTAAAATGAAAACATTGATGCGTCAAAACAACTCCTGCTGTTTGCAGAAAAAAAGAGCCTCTTCACCACACCTGTCCTAACAATTTTCAAAATGGCGTAATTTTCTGATTACGCCCCCTCATTTTCATCTATTTCACACCAATTCTCAAAAGTAGCCCCCCTTTGTTGTAAATCAGCTGTCCTAAAAAGCGAACTCTGGTTGAAATGATTCCGGCTCCGGTGGTTTGGTAAATGGTTGATCCAGCCATTGGCGCAAGTCGCGGTAAACAAATAGATTCCATTTCAGGAAAGTGACCAGGGTTGAAAAATGCCATTGCGCTTTCGACAAAAACTTCAGGTACTTGGTCAGCAAAATAGCGATAAGCGCTGTCCAAACTTGAATCCGAACCGCATTTTCGCTGGTGCCGATAAACGTTTTGATCTTGAAACCCAAAACATCTTCAGCCGGGTTTCCGAAGCAGTCAAGCCGCAAACGGAATAAAGTCCGTCCAAAGGACGGCGGGAGTAGCGCTCCCGTTTATGCCGGATTGCAGCTTGACTGCGCAGGGGTTCCGGCTATGCAGCGACTGTTTTTTCACAAAGTGCAGAAGAATCAGTATTTTGCGTTTTACTATTTCCCAGGACTCAGAATCCGTTGCGCTTAAAAAGCCGATTGCGGTGAGTCTGAGGAGAATATCCCATGATTTGTTTGAACCTGCGGCTGAAATGGAATTCATCCTGATACCCCAGTTTGCGGGCGACATCATGAATGGTCAGTTGAGGTTTGCCCAGTAATTCTGCGGCGTGATTGATCTTCATCCGGTCGATATACGTCTTGGGCAACATACCTGTCGCTTTTTTAAATGCACGGCGGAAATAATCAATATTCAAGTGACACATGTCCGCCATTTCCTCCACCGTCCACCAGTGTCCGACATCAGCCGCAACAGCAGAGAGCAACTTCTTTATTGAGCGCAACGTGCCTGTCGGCTGGTGACGGCGGGCAAAAAAAATTTCTCCCAGCAAATCGATCAGCGCAATATGCACTTTGATCTGCTGATCCGGAGCAGGATCTTTTCCTTGCGTGATGAGAGGCAGCAGTCTCCGGTGCGGTCCGAGATGGAAAATTCCCGGCTCCAGCATCCCCGCGTCCGCGAATCCGTCTGCAATCGTTCCTCGAAAACAGATGGTATCTTCCATCCAGCAATGCCCCCGTGCGGCACAATACCAGTGAATCATCCCGGGGGGAGTCAGAACGGCATCACCGGGCTCCACGTTTTGTGTTCTGCCGTCGGGGAAATACAGTTTGCCCCGCCCCTCATACATATGCACCAAACTGTAAAATTCAAAATATCGGAATTTTCCGCAAAATGTTTCTTTGCAGATATTGCCCGCAGCCGTTTCGCAAATATGCAAACCTAATTGTTCTTGAAGCGGAGACGGTGCAAATAAAGGGGGGTATACCCATATATCTTCTGAAAAATTATTTGTCATGGTAAAAGTCGTTTTTATCCATTCTTTTTTCTCTTTTTTTAGAGTAAAATATAGATAAGCAACGAACGGTATGCAAGTTCGTTTATAAGAAAAAGGAAAAAATATGCAGAAAAATAAATTACGCGTTGCACTGGTAGGGGCAGGAATGCGTCCCCATCAAATCTTTCATGGATTACTCAAAATTCCAGGAGTGGAATTGACCGCTATTTATGACGCCAATCCGAAAGCAGTTGCATCACGCTTGGCAGAATGGAACGTTCACCCGGAAATCTGCACTTCCGCCGAGGCTGCCATCGAACGCCCTGAAACGGATCTGGTAGCCGTTTTCTCGCCCAATGCCTGTCATGCGGATCACATCATTCGGGCGTTTGCCGCTGGGAAAAATGTTTTCAGTGAAAAACCGCTGGTCACTTCGCTGGAGGATTGCAGCCGGGTATTGGAAGCACACCGGGCTTCCGGGAAATTTTTCGCAACCGGATTCGTATTGCGTTACACACCGATTTATCGGAAGGTCAAAGAGTTGCTGGATCAAGGGAAGATCGGGCGGATCATCAGCGTGGATGCCAATGAAAATCTCAATCCAAGACACGGTTCCTACATCATGTGCAACTGGCGCCGTTTTTCCCAAATCGCAGGTCCGCACATTCTGGAAAAATGCTGTCACGATCTGGATCTCTTAGGCTGGTTTATCGGCGATGTACCAAGCAAAGTAGCTTCTTTCGGCGGATGTGATTTCTTCCGACCGGAAAATGCGGAGCAATACGGAAAATACCTCGATCCCGTCGACGGGATCGAGGTATTCCGTTCCACGTGGGAGGAAACCGATGACTCCGATAATCCGTTTCTGACCGAGAAAAATATTTTTGACAATCAGGTCGCCATTCTCGAATACCGCAACAACGTCCGGGTACAGTTTCAGGCAACGATTTCCAATGCTCTCCCGGAGCGGCGCATGTATATTTCGGGAACGGTGGGGACGTTGATCGTCGAGCTTTTCTCCGGCATCGTTCGCTTGAAACGGATTGATGAACCGATAGAACATTCGTGGAAATATGAAACTTCCATCGGGCATGCGGGCGGCGATCTGGTCATCATGCGCGATGCATATGACATGTGCATTTCCGGCAAACTTCCCGCATGCGGTGGACGCGAGGGAATGCTCAGTACGGCAACGGCACTGGCGATCCAGCAGGCAGCGGAACAAAAATCCGTGGTCGATCTGGAACCGGTATGGAAATCCTTTGGCATTTAACCATAACAGGGAGGAGTGTTTTGAAACAATATTTTCAAATTCTTTTCATGCTTCTGGTTTTCCGGGCTGATTTTCCGGTATCCGCCGAAACGCTCCGGTCTTTCCGGTTTGAAGCGGAAGGTGTGCGCGGCTGGAACAGTCAACCGGGAATGGCGGTAGAATCCGTACCGGGAGCTATGCAACTGAAGCTGACTTCCGCCGCTGCCGCAGGAAAAATGGCAATTTCTCCGCCAGTGGGACTGCCCAAACTCTCCGGCAAAGCCGTTTTACGGGTTTCCGGCAAAATTCAAGCGGAAAAACTTCAGGCTTCCCGGTTGGATTTGAAGGTTCTGCTGGGGCGTTCTGGCGGTCAGATTTTCAGCGAAGTTGCTCTGCAGCTTCCACGAAAAACCGACGGTATGACCTATTTCACCAAAGCATGGCCGATCGGTGCAGAGGATTTAAGCGCAACACTTTATTTTGTCTGTGACGGCAATGCCGAGGGATGTTTGATGCTGGACGATATTGTGCTGGAAATTCTGCCTTTTTCGGAAGATGCTATGGCTGAAGTGGTTCCCGAGAACGGTCAGCTAATCTACCAAAGCGAATTTGACAAAAACAATTCCGGTTGGAGCGCGAATTCCGCTGTCGTCAAACTTGGCAAATCGAACAGCAAAGCAATGACCATCGATTTCGGTGAAGTGCAACCCAAAGGAAAAAGCGTTTTTTTCCGTAATCTTCCGCTGCCGCGTCTGGCAGCCGGAGAACGTGCAAGACTTCGGGTTGAGGTTCGTTCAAAGGCAGTGGATTTCAAAGGAAGAAGACTTCAGCTCAAACCTTTGTTTTCCGCAGGAAGCCAGCTTGAATTTCCGCCGCCTTATCCGGAACTTGCCCGGGAGAAACAATTTGAAACCGTTGCCGGGGAGTGGACTTTCGATTCCCGCCAGACCGGTATCCAGCTTTATCTGGCAACCGACGGCGATGCGACCGGAGTAATGGAGATCAGTGAGGTCATTATTACGGTACTGCCGTCGGCCGAAGCTAAAATCACCACTGGTTTTGAGAATAATATTGTTCCGGAAAACAACGCTGTAATTTCAGTAGTTCCGTTCCGTCCGCAGGAGGTTACTGGCGGAACCATTGAATTGAGCGATGAATATGGTCGGAACATCTGTTCTTCGTTGCTGAACGGTCCGACACAAATCCGGCTGGATACGCCTGGTTTCTACCGAATCCGGGTCACGGCCCGTTATGGCGTGGAAAGCATCGTTACACACGGGAGCGTCGCAGTCGTCGGCCCGGTTCTCCCGGAAACGCTTCGTAACAGATCCCGTTACGGCGTTGTTTCCATCAATGCCGGAGACGGACTGAAGCGCGCCGTTTCCGGGCGGTGGGGGTGGTTTTTTACGGGATTTTCCGGCATGCGCAAACAAACTGACGGAACCTTGGTCATGGCTCCGGAATGGCGGTATTTCCCCGTTGCACCGGAATCGGAAAATGAAATTTACACGGTTGGCGATCTCCCCGGCTTTCTCCAGCCTGTTTCGGCGGAAAAAAATGCGATCTGGATGCCGACTGACCGGGAAGAATACCGGCGTGTCATTCGTTTTTTTGCCGATCGGGAAAATTTCCCCGCCTATTACACTGTATTCAATGAACCTGAAGGAAAATGGCGCGGCTCATGGAGTGACTTCGTGCAGTGGCACGCAGACACGCGAAATGCCGTAAAATCCGTCAAGCCGGAGACGGTTGTATTGGGGCCGGCATTTTGTAATGTCAATCTGCATTTGCTTCGCAAACTTGGCGCGCTCGGTTTGTTTGAAGCGGTCGACGGCCTGAATATCCATCCCTATGTAGATGGGACCGCCCCGGAACGTGAATTTATCGGGCGCATCGACGAACTGGAACAATATCTTGACTCTATCGGCAAACAGAAAATGCCGCTTTTTTATACGGAATTCGGCTGGACAACGAACATCGGTGGCTGGCAGAAACCGGTCAGTGAAAATCTCCAAAAACAATATGTTGCCCGTTCTCTTGCGTTGATGGGAACCACCCGGATGACCGGATGTGTTTACTTCACGCTGTTTTACCGCAACATCAACCCCGGCGAGGAGGGGTTCAGTCTGATCGATCCCCGCGGCTTTCCCCGTCCCGGCGCGGCGGCACTGGCGACGGCATTCCGGCATTTGGGCGGAGTTACCGGACGCGGGGTGCGGCTGGCGTTTTCCCCGGAAATCTATCTGTGTGTTTTCGACGCGGGAAACGACGAAATCATGGCGACGGTCTGGAGCACGGAAAAACAGCAGAAGTTTCCTGTTCCATTTCCGGTGGAACGGATTTATGACGTGGTCGGCCGCCCGCAGATCGTACCTGCCGGAAACGTGCTGGAAATTGGTCCCGATCTTCTGTATCTCTACGGCAAAAAATCTTCCGGCATGCTCGATATTCATTTTCTCCCGGAACAGAAATTGCTGACCGGAAATCAACTGGAACATCATCTGGAACAGCCTTTGGTCTTTCCTCCGTTAAGCGAGAAAGACGGATTTTTGTTCTGCGATTCGGAAAATGTTACCGGCCGTTTTCTGGTGCTGGGGCGGCAGAATGGCCGCTGGGTGGGATGTCCCGTCAAAATCCCCGGTGCGCTGGAACTCTCCGATCTCCGGTTAATCTGGCAGTCTGGCGAAGCACCGGAAGTTCAGTTTTCCTGCCGTTCCAATCTGGATGTGTCTGTCGAGATTACCATTCACGGCGAACTTAACGGTTGTCAGCTCGCGGGAGATCTGCAGACCGCCGTTCCGGACGAATCAATTCCCTGCCGTTTGACCATTCCCGAACATATTGCCGCCAACGGCGGAACTTTGAAGCTTTTTGTCGAGAGTGCGACGCGGCGGAGATCCGCAGTGGAAACATTGGATATCGCTCTGCTTGCGGCGTTACGGCAATCAGGGGAAACTGTGGACTGGAGTTCGGTTCCGATATTTTCATGGAATAAATTTCCGGGTTTCACGGAGAAAGAAAATGAAGTTGCCGCCTTCGATGCAAACGAGTGTTCCGGCACGCTGCAAACGACATATTCTCCGGTCGGACTCTGTTTCAGGGTCGTCATCCGGGATGACCAGCATTGCAATGATAAATCGGAATCGGAGATCTGGCAACAGGATTCATTGCAGTTCGCCTTCGATCCCGATTCCGCGAAACCGTGGGAACCCAATGCGCAATTCGGGCTGAATGGACACCGAGTGCTGGAATACGCCGTTTCGTCCGGCAAAGACAAAAAAATTACCGTTTGGCGGCACACCTCTTATGATCCGCTTTTGCTGGATAATGTGAGCGAAGAACGCGTTCAGGTGAATTTCAGCAGGGAACAAGGATGCAGTATTTACGAACTGATCTTTCCCTGGGAGTGTCTCGGCTTGAATACAATGCCTGCTCCGGGAAGCGAAATCGGGTTTTCCGCGCTGCTGAACGATGTCGATCCCGAACCGGCCCCCGGTGCCCCACGGGGACGTCACGGATTGCGTATTTTCAAAGGTATTCATCCGGATAAAACCCCGGAAAAATATGGAAAGCTGTATTTAAGATGATCTTCAATACCCCCATTAAAAAAGGAGTAAAAAAATGAAAAAATGTTCCGCATCCCAATTTACGCTGATTGAGTTGTTGGTGGTGATTGCCATCATCGCGATTCTGGCCGCCATGCTGCTGCCGGCATTGAACAAAGCCCGGAACCGGGCCAATGCCATTTCCTGCGTCAATAATCTGAAACAGGTCGGTACCGCGACACTGCTCTATGCGGACGATTACAAGGGCTATGCGCCGCCGCGTTGGCAGGGCGGCGACACCTACAAAATGTGGGGCTGGACTTTACGGGAAGGAAAATATTTACGTCACACTCCCTTCAAACTCGTCAATTGTCCATCCTTGCCGCTTCCCGCCAATGATTGGACCTATTCCTACGGAATGCGTGAAACCAATGTGCTGCAGTCCGAGCGTTTCAAGCGCGTTTACCGGATTGCCAATATTGAACAATCCACTCAGATAATCGAAGGGAAAAAACGTTCTCCGGGAGAATTCATTTTGTATACGGACTCGATCGATGTCAGTCAACTGCCGCAGACACTTCCGCATGCGCTGTTCAGTTTTGATGGCCAATGGGCAAATTACAAAGCGCATATCCGGCACGACAGGCGAACCAACAATTGGTTCGGCGACGGCAGTGTCAGGACGCTCAATAAAACCGAGCTGGAACAGCTTGACTGCACCAATGTTTACGATCAGCTCTGATATCTCGCGCAAAGCGGAGCGTACCGCTCTTTTCCGGCGGGGACAATGGGGCGTGTTTCTGCATTTTCTGTCACGAGAAAACGCGCACGCCCCCGTTACGGTATCGAGCTGGAATGCCAGAGTGGAACGGTTTGATGTCGAAGCTCTTGCCACGCAACTTTCCGAACTTGAAGCTGGCTATTGCGGCATAACGCTCGGGCAGAATTCCGGCTGGTATTGTTCGCCCAACGCATCGTTGGATCGCTGGACGGGACGCACCGGGCAGGATTCGCATTGTTCGCACCGGGATCTGGTTGCGGAGTTCTCTGCGGCCTTGCGTTTTTACGAAATCCCGCTTATGGTCTATTTGCCGACGCATGCACCGGCATGGGACGATCAGGCGATGAAATCGCTTCAGTGCATTCCCGAATGGGATTTCCATTTGTGGTCGCCCGCCCGTCAGAATGCTTTGAGTCCGTTTGCAGATCCGGACAGCCGACTTGGTACGTTTCAGCGCAGATGGGAGGAAGTCATTGCCGAATGGTCCTGCCGCTGGGGGAGTCAAGTCTCCGGCTGGTGGCTGGACGGCTGTTTTTACCGGGATAAAATGTATGATTTTCCGGAAGAACCTAATTTTCACTCGTTGGCGGCCGCAGTTCGGCGCGGCAATCCGGAAGCATGTTTTTGCGTCAATCCCGGCGTTTTTCCGGAACCGATATCCATTACCGCAGAAGAAGACTTTACTTCCGGCGAAACCGATTTTCCGGTCTGGCGGAGTTGTTTTGAGCCCTGTCAAGCCGGAGCGTTCTATCATGTCCTTGCACACTTGGGGGCGGATTGGGGATACGGTCCGCTTCAGTATACGGCACAGGAGATTTTTTCGATGACCGCCAACGTTGTCGATGGCGGCGGCATGATAACATGGGATGTGCCGTTCAATCAAACCAATGGCACGCTGCCGAAAACGGTGATGAACCGCTTGAAGAATCTCAGGAAAAAATTGAATTTCCCCCGTCCCCGTCTGGTCGCTCAATTCACGCCAAGACAGCTGCCGGAAATTCGGGCGAATGGAACCGAACTCCCAGGGGATGGCATTCTGACTTTGAAAAATTGCGGTCAGAAAACCTGGAGCAACACTTTGACTCTTTCCGGCAATCCGGATTGCCGTCTTGTGTTGCAACCGGAGGAAATTCGTACGATTCCCGCAGTTCTGCCGGCGGAGTTGTCCGCATTCAAAGTCCGTTGCCGCAACTGGCGCCGCAGTTGGCCGTATGATTGTAAGAGAACGGTGGATTTGACACATTCTCCGGTATTTCAATTCGTCAGCAGCGGCAGAAAAATTGCCGAAATAACAGCAACTTCCACAGCAAAATTTTTCCGGCTTGACGGAATCGTTTATGAAACGGAAAGCCAAATCCATCCGGATTTGTGGAGAGGCTCCTGTTTTGAAATATTTCTTTCCAATCAAGGCCGGATCACTCAATATTTTTTTCCGCCGTCTCAGGCGGCGCGACACGGTTTCCGGTTGTTGTCGCACACTTATTGCGAAGCGCCGGAAAGCCGCTACCGGATGGAACGGCTTGATAAGGAATACCGTTTTTCTCTGGAAGTCCCATTCCCGGATTTACCGGAAAACGTTTCGTTTGAGTGCAAATGCACAATATTCCGAGACGGATCTTTCCAACACGTATTCCTGTTTGGTTCCGAACACCCGGAATGCAGTGATGAAAAATTTGCACACATTCAACCCAAAGGATATATAACCAATGATTACCGATCTTGATCTTCCCGTTCTCGCGAAAGCGGAAGTCGTCGTTTGCGGAGCCGGTCCCGCCGGAGTCGCTGCGGCCTTGGCGGCGGCCCGAAGCGGCGCCCGGGTCATTTTACTGGAACAAACCGGATGCTGCGGCGGAATGAGCACAGCCGGACTGGTACCGGTTTTCATTCACATGAGTGATCGCAAAAATTTAGTTGCCGCCGGAATCTGCCATGAAATCATCAGCGAAATGTGCCGCCGCATGGGGCAAAGCAAGATCAATTTCATCTGGCAACATATTCATCCGGAAATTCTGAAACAAGTTTACGATGAGAAACTTTCCGAGGCCGGAGTGACGACATTCTTCGATGTAAAAGTCGCTGATACCATTATGAATGGGGACACTCTGAATGCCGTCGCGGTGGCAACCGTGCAGGGGTTGAAGAAGATTTGCGGCAAAGTATGGGTCGATGCGACCGGCGACGGAATCGTTGCTGCTGCTGCAGGAGTGCCGTTTGAGCTTGGCGACGCGCAGGGAAAAACCATGAGTCCCACGCTGTGCGTTCAATATTCCAATATCGATCTCGAAGCCATGCGGGAGGCCGAACAGCGCGGCGAAGGAGCAATCCCCCTCTGGAAAAAACATAAGCAGCAAATTCCGCTGGCAGAACATCATATCATCGGGATTTCCGAATACGGCAACGGTTCCGGTTCCGGCAATCTCGGGCATATTTACGATGTCAACACTCTTGATGAAGCGGAACGTTCCCATTGCTATACGGAAGGTCGCCGGGTTGCCAATATCATTCACGATTTTTATGTCAAATATGTTCCCGGTTATGAAAAATCCGATTTGACGGCGACCGCTTCATTGCTGGGGATTCGTGAAAGCCGCCGCATTCTGGGGGAATATCAGCTGACGTTGAGTGATTATTTGGAAAAACGTCATTTCTCGGATGACATCGGCTGTTTTTATTACGGGATCGACATTCACGCATCCAGCACGAATCCCGAGGAACAACTGAATGTCGGCAAACGTATGGATGAATGCAATTCAAGCTATGAGCCCGGAGATAATTACGGCATCCCATACCGGGCATTGATCGCCCGGAAGGTACGCAATCTTCTGGTCGCCGGACGTTGTATTTCCGCAGAACGTCCCGTGCAGGCCAGTTTGCGGGTCATGCCCTGCTGCATGATTACCGGAGTTGCTGCCGGATGTGCCGCTGCTCTCGCAAAAGACGATGGAGAGATTCGGGCACTCCCTGCCGAATCGCTTCAACGTGAAATCCGTACAACCGGAGCTTATTTACCTTAAAAATCATAAAAATTCAACTTCAGAAGATCACCTTGAATATGTCCACAATATAATCTCGCTATCGGGGTATTACGTTCGACCTTACACGACTCGTGAACGAGCCGAATGTGAAAATTGGAAAAACAAAGAACATGAAACCGCCCCAGAGGAGCGGACTGGTTGCATGGCGCATAAGCGCCTTCATTGAACCGGGAGGTTTTCCATACGAGGGAATATCAGAGACTTTTATGTTCGAGATTTGCATTTTTTGTTTTTTCTGCAGAGCCAATACTTTTGAAATTGGCTCAAGAGTCAATTGAAACCTGAAACACTGGATAAATTACGGACATTCATTAGGCGATGAACTCAGTAGAAATAATTTGAGTTTCGGTGAAAGGATGAACCGCATTGGATCAAAACAACATAACTGAAGCATGGTGGTATATGAGCAAGAGAGTTACCATAGCACTCACGACAATTGCAATCTTCTTGGGCTGCATCTCGCCTGTAATGGCGGGACGGGAAATCGTTCCTGCGGATGTCACGGTCAAGGTACAGTATCAACTGAAGATGGACGGTTACAATTCATGGACGACAACGAACGCTTCCTTGAGAGGAGCGGTCACTGAATCCATGATGGTCGGCCAGCTTGCAGCCAGACATCCCAACGGACAGATTCGCATTCTGTCGGCATCCTATGGCAAGACTGTTGCCCATACTGTCCGCTACCAGATGAAGAGGGGAAAGTCTGCCTGGACGAATGGCACCGTAACGTTGAACAATGCCTTGACCGAATCCATGGCAAGGAATCAGCTCAAAGCAAAGTTTCCCGGTGCAACCATCCGAATCCTGAGCTTCGTAATAAAGAAATGACAGAGGAGAGTTCCCATGCGATTACCCGTAGCGGAAGACAGGAATTGTTTTACGACAAGACTCAAGTACAGACTCGAACCGAAGAAGCTGGCTCAACTGCGGTTTGACTCCTGGTGGAAAAGTGAGGAACCATATCGAATGCAGAGAAGTGTAATTACCAGTATCAATGGCTTTTATCTGATCCACCGCATGGTAATGATTCCTTACCCGCCTCCGATATGGTTTGCCAAGTCGAAACTGCGTCCCGATCAGATCGCCTACCTTGAGAAACGCAGAACGGAAGATACTGAATGAATCAAAAAAAGAACACTCTGTCAACCGGGACACTCATAGCGAGTGCCCCGGTCAGGTTTATGCCTTGAATCGCAGATGACACTTGGGACAGTGATACAATCCGATTACATTTTCATCGATCAGTTTGCCAGCCTGAGCGCCGAGCAGACCTCCGGAGGTGACACCCCAGAGGAGATTCAAGATACCTCCCGCGACAGCTCCGATGGTCGTACCGACAACTCCCAACGCGCTTCCGGCACGGGCACCGCGAACCATGCCGACAATCACAACGGCCCCTCCTGCGGTAATCCCGGTTGCGGTTCCAACCGTACTGGCGCGATGAAGCGGGTTCGCAATCGAGGCACATTTCGGACAAAAGACTTTCGCCATAGTAACGACTCCTTCTTTCAGTTGATAAAACCGGCGACCGAAGCCGCCGGGGTGCGAGGTACTCTGTCGTTTGCACCACTTCCGACAGAGGGCGTGCCAGGGAGAATACCCGTGGACTATCTTTTCCAGAGTTCCGCCGGTTTACCGTCCAGTCCGAACAGTCGGGTCAGGCTGCGGTAGCACTGGTCGGCACGGGCAGGACTGTACTTCTTGGCTGTTTCGGTGAAGGCGTTCAACAAACTCCACCGGGTCGGCTCGGCGAACTCCTCATGCCGGGGATGTTTGAACTCCTTCCAGACACTCAGAATATCGCACGACGGAATCGCCTGACGTTCCGCCGCCACCACCAGCGAAGCACGAACTTCATCATCATTGAGTTCATCGATCTTCAACTCCTCTGCTACATTTTCCAAAGTCAAAAACTCCAGTTCCAGAGCGTTCACGGCTTCCAGAACCAGACCGTTCAGTTCGATCCGGGAGGTATGCCGACGCTTCAGAACCGTACTTCCTCCGAAGCACAAATTACTGCACACGTGGACATTGATCCCCGCTGACAGACCAACCGCAATTGTGCGGTCATGACTGTTGCGGATACCGATGCAGCGGCTCCACTCCATGCTCGAACTTTTGTTGATCCGGATCATGCCGAACATCCGCTGTCCGTCACGGGCCAAACCATACTGTTCCTCAAGGATCGTCCAGCGATGCGCCTTTACGACATCCGTTACAGCGTCGATCACCTCGCTGTGCGGAACAGGCTTCCAGCTCGCGGTAGCGGTCGGAGTCGGAACCATTGCGATCTCGTCACGTCCGACGAACTTCCCTTCACACATCGTCAATCCCATCATCTCACCTCCATTTCTTCAGATGCCACTGTCTGCAACGATCCCGATACGGACACTCGCTACAGGCGTAACTTGTTTCATTGGGCAGGAACACGCCTTTGTTGATCGCATCCTGCGCCCGGTTCGCCAATGCCTCGAAACGCCGGAAGTCGTGAAAACCGCGACTGGTGTAGTGCGATTCACAACCCGGATTCTTGGTCTTGGTGATCACATCGAACCGGAAGAGCGGAGCCGTGCCGTTCTGCTTCTCGTAGGCATAGCTGAACACGGTCGCCTGTAAATCACGGTCAGCTTTCCCGGCAGACCAGCGACTCGCCGAGGTTTTCCAGTCCACGATGCAGACATCCCGTCCATCCTGAACGATGAGGTCGTATTCGCCGATCAGGGGCTTGTCCAGACCGGGAACATCAACCTTGAATGCCTGCGCGACTCCCTTGATCGTGTAGTAGTCCGTCCAGTTCGCCAACGCCGCATCCAGCATTTTCGTTGCAAGATCGATTATTGTATCGAAGTTCTCACCCTCCTTGTAGATCAGGTTCGGGGTAGCTTCGGCTTCGATCCTGAACGCCTCCGAGAAACGCTCCACAAGCTCATCCTGCCGCAGAGAGTTTCCCATCATACATTCCCATGCCTGAGCGGTCAAGGCCGCATGAAACGCTTTGCCGAACGGAAAGCAGACCGAAGTCCGCTCGACCTCGGCCTGTTCCACATAACGGTAGAAGTATTGCGCCTGACAGATGTTGAGGTACGTATTCAATGCTGAATACGACCAGTGCGGTTCCTTCCGCAGTTCGTCAATGGTCGCCATCACGCAGCCCTCCATTCGTTGATCTGATTGGAACACTGCTGACGGGACAACTGACGCACATCCGGAACCTGGAATCGGGCTGCGATCTGCTGCGGAGTCACGCCACGCTGACGGGCAAGATCAAGCAGATACGAGAGTTGTTTCGGGCTCGCCGGACCATCGTTCTGACGGTCTCCTGCCCTCCTGCCTTGAGGAGCGTTTTTCGGCCCGTTTGAAGCCGGATAAGTGCCGTAATTACGGGGATCGTTTCCGTGCAGTTCCGCTTCAACCGAGTTCCGTACCAGATCGAACGTTTCGTGAATCCGAGCCTGCAACTGATCCTGTGTCAACCCGTCCGGAAGTTCGACCTCGACCGACGCATGATAGCTCTGGCTCGAATACTCTTCCCCGGCAGGAACCTTCTTGGAATACGACGCATTGAGTTTCAACATTTTGACTTCTCCTTTCCGGGATCATTCCCAGTTGTTGATATAGCTGTTATAGTTCTGTACTGCATTCCGGTAATTTTCATCGCTGGATACATCCATACTGGCATCGGTCAGCAATTCCTTCCCATCATCGCCATAATGGATGTAGTAGGCCAGAGCAATAGCCTCCGCCTCATGTTCAGGCATTTCAATTTCAATCTCTCCGCGGAGAGCATTGACACGTCCGCAGTTGTGCCCCATATCCTCATCCGCGTAAAGCAGAATGAAATCCACATGTTCCGCCAAAGCTCTCAGCCAGCCTTCAGGCATACTCCATGCGGTTTGGAACTCTGGCAAGCAGTCCCCTGCCTCTTCCCCGTTGTCCGCATTCCATTTTGTTCCCCAATGGCTGACCCGCCAATCATACCAGTCCGGGAAACCGAACTTCTGGCGATTATAGTGAGCCAAAGCCATTGACACAGAAATGCCCTTATCCAGACATTGCTGCAAGAATGTATCCAAAGTCGAATTTACAATCTCCGGGAAAACAAATCCCGAAGGCAGCTTGTCATGCTGCGGTGATGAGATATTCAGCGTTTCAGGCATCGGCAGCAGAATATTGAAGTCGATACGGTTTGTCTTTGGATTGACGGCAACGTTTCTGAACTTGTTCATGTCGCTGATATGCTGAAATTTGCATGTTACCCAATTCGGCATTTTTCTCTCGCTTTCTTTATAATGCAGAACGCTCCGGACAGGGAATTGCCTTGTCCGGAGCGTTCTGCTGTTGCTGGTCTATTGACTGTCAGATCGCCATTTTGATCCGTTCGATGGCGCGTTTGGCGAGGATAAAATCCCGTTCCTTCTGTTTCTGTTTGAGCACTGCCTCCTTGACCTTGCGGGTCAGGACGCCTGTTTCATCGAGCAGCAGCTTGAGCCTGCCGCGCAGTTCGTCGATTCCGTGATTCAGCTCCTCCATCGGATCGACCGCTTCGGAAACAGGTTCCGGGTTACGAACGACCGTCTGCACAGGGGCGGACACGACTCTCATTTCATTGTTTTCCATCTTGGGTTCCTCCGTTTGAGTTTGAATGGGTTTGGGTTCTTGAGTTTTCGGCTGATATAACGGTATCGTGATATAATGTCCCGTGCCTCCGGTTGCAAGGATCGGGAAATGTCCGTCACATGCCTCTATCTTCGTATGCCCCTCCGACAGCAGCCGAAGAAGCGCGTGCTTGTTGAGTTTGATCGAAACATCGTTCCAGTTGCCGATGAACTCCGCCGCAATGCTGGTGTGCATCTCGCCAGCGAGAATGTTCAAATACCCCGGTTTGCTCTGGTACAGCTCCACAGGATTATGCGGAGGCAGATCGGGAACGTTTTTGAGGAAGATTTCAAGCTGCTGCCCTCGCTCCGGCAGAAACGATACCGAACGGACCAATGCCTTCTGCGAGGGGATGACCTGTTTCCAGTTCGGATAGTTCCCCTCCAACCCCTCCGCATACCAGACCCAGTGTTCCGTTTCGATGCGACACATCTTCCCGGTTCTGTCCGTCCACGTGCAGAGCGTACCGGCTTCCGTTGTCTTGGTCTGCATCAGAGCCAACGGAAGCGGTATCGTGAAGTCATCCACATTCAGCGGAACGTAGATGTTCAGCAGCTCCCTGCCGTTGGTCGTAGTGATTCCCTCCCGGCAGAGATTGATCCCCTGCAAGACCTTGCGAGGGTTGTTCCGGTCAACAAGCGGAGATGCCGCAGCAAACAGAGCGACAAACTCCTTCGGCAGCTCGCTGATAGAGCAGTGTTCATCCTCATCGGGAACCCGCCATTCCACACCGGACTTCGGAAACAGAGTTCTTTCCCCGATTCGCAGAATTCCTTCGTTGTCCTCGATCTCCAGCACCTTGTTCCGGTATCCGCGAACCGCATCCCGGAACTCATCGAATCCCACGATACAGCGAAACTCGACTTCACCTGCACACGCCGTTCGGAACGTCATCTGTTCAGCTGGAGAACGGGTGCTGAAACAGACCTTGCCATCCTTGCATTCAACCAGCAGGGATTTATGCTCCGGAATCGGAGACATCCGGCTGATCAGTTTTCCGAGCGCGATCAACGCTCTTTCCAATTCATTTTTGTTCACTTCAATCTTCATACACAACCTCCGTGATGTTGAAAATAACAAGCCCCTCCGATCCCGAAAGACCGGAAGGGCCGTTGATAAGGTTCAGACCGATCTCTTCAGCCTGCTGTCACGTGGTTATATATACGTGAAACTGGAATGAAATACACGATTTCTCTGTCTTCATCATACACGCTTTTCATAAGGAAAGTCGGGGGTGGATTTGTAAACGTTGTCTTGAGTGATATATTTTATCATGAAACGGTTCCGTTTCAAGTAATTAGCTTGAATCTTCGTGTGAGACAACGTAATGAAAAATTGTAAGAAACAAACTCAGCCGCCGACAGTAAGAAGTGCGGCAGCGGAATATTTGACGTATATCGCTTCTGTTGGAAATGAACCGCAGAATATTGAAATTCGATATGAGGATGAAAATATCTGGCTCACACAGCGTATGATGGCTCTCCTTTACGATGTGGAAACGAATACCATCAATTACCACATCAAGAAAGTCTTCGAGGACAGCGAACTCCAGGAAGAAGCAACTATTCGAAAATTTCGAATAGTTCAGTCTGAAGGCGGGAGAACCATTGAACGGGACGTCAAGCACTATAGCCTTCAAATGATTATTGCCGTCGGTTTCAAAGTCAATTCTGAGCGTGCGGTTCAATTCAGAAAATGGGTTAATGGAATTGCCTCGACTTACACGATCAAAGGTTGGGTCATGGATGACGAACGCCTCAAAAGAGGGACTTTTCTGACTGACAAGTATTTTGATGAACAGTTGGAACGGATTCGTGAAATCCGTGCCAGCGAGCGTAAATTCTATCAGAAAATCACCGATCTTTATGCAACTGCCATTGATTACGACCGCACCGCGCTTGCAACGAAACGCTTCTATGCAACCGTTCAGAATAAAATGCACTTTGCTGTTCACGGTCATACCGCAGCGGAATTGATTGTTTCACGCGCCAATGCCGACAAGACTCATATGGGCTTGACAACATGGCAGGATGCTCCGGACGGCAAGATACGGAAGTCGGATGTCGTAATCGCCAAAAACTATCTCACCGAACAGGAACTGGCTCAACTGAACCGGATGGTAACCGCTTATCTGGATTTCGCTGAAAACATGGCGATCCGTAAGATTCCGCTTACCATGGCCGATTGGGAACAACGTCTGAACGCATTTATTGAGATGTTTGAATACGGTCTTCTGAAAGATGCCGGAAAGGTTACAGCGGAAATCGCCAAACTTCATGCTGAAACCGAATTCGAAAAATACCGCATCATTCAAGATCGTCAATTTCTTTCCGACTATGACAAATTCCTTCTGGAACTGGAGGAGCAGACAAGGAAAAACAGCAAGTTTACAGAAGGGAAAGAGTGACAGTCAACTCGTGAAATACATTTGTTGACGCAGGGAATCAACGAACAATTCACACCCTTTTCATAGAAGATTCGGATGTGGCAATCCTATGCAGAGAATAACTCTGACACCGTGTTTTTGAGCTCAACGAACCACGATCAAGGAGAAATGCCATGACTGAATCTCATCCATTGCAAAGCGTCATCCACAACATCATCGAACGTTATCTTGCCAAGTACGAATCCGCATCTGTTGGAATCTATCGGTTCCATGCGATAGACGGAGGTGAGTTCTCCAAATATCTGAACTCTCTTAAGATCACGTTGAATCGGAAAGCATTCATCCCGACTTACTGCTGGCATTATGATCCATATGGAAAACACTATATCCTCTTCCTCTTCATCTGCGATGGATACGGACGATACGACCTTGCCGATCTCCTGTCTGTAATCAGGCGACTTTGGACATCTCATTCCATGTCACCTGTCGAACAGATTGACAACATCCGTATCACAGTAAACAATTCAACAGAAATGCTGGAACATCTGGATCAATGGATTCTGAATCTGACAGAACCACAGTTCTGTAATGAACGAATACCACATCAGCGGAGCTATGGAGTTTCTCAAAAGATATAAATTATCCCCGGCTACCATACGTAACCGGGGATGAAACGATATTTCGACAGAAATTTTATTCAACCATATCTTCTTCTGTTCCGGGCTCTATGCGCACATCGCCATTAGGCTCAAAAAGATATTTTTTGATTTCGCCCGTTTCCATATTCTCCACACGAAATCCTGTTGCAGGGTTATTGCCCTCCACAATATAGGTGTGATCTGCCACTTCACACAGAGGGCTATTGCCTTCTTTCGAAAACGAGAAAATCGCTATCGGAAGCTCGGTTTGTATTGCCAAGCCAATCCCGCGCTCAAACTCTTTGTTGAAGTCATCATTGACTGCGTAGAAAAAAACGACATCCGCATTTTTTTCACGCAGCTTCATCTCGAACTCCAAGTCATCCTTCAAAATTTCTGTATTGACAATCGTGATCGCCGTATTTTTTTCCAGACAACGGAGAAACTTCTGAATATATCCATCTTGACCATTGGGAATTACAACAACAATATTCCGATTCTCTTTTGTTTTTTCTGAAAGATATTTTAACAATTCTCTCATGAAAAGATCAGCTCTATTCGACTCAAACAATGCGATAGAACCAGCCGGCCAGAAATACGGAAGATTTCCGTTATATTTTTTTTGCTTCAAGGTAACTTCGTAGGGCTTCGGAAACCAGATCGGATCAAGCTTGATCCCCTGTTCCCATGCACGTTTTTTCAGCTCTGATTCTTCAAGAATGGTGGTCTCATTATCATCCACCCATTCACCCCTGTAAAAATCCATAGGATTCATTTCTCGAACTTTGACTTGGCGTACTCGCATTTTTATGTTATGCCGCTTTGCTTCGGTAAGAATTGGCAATATTTCAGACAAAGCAGTTCGATTAAAAAGGGGGTCTGATTGATAGTGTGGAAAAATGATTTCAGAATGCATGTGGCGAAGTATTTCCCAATCCAATTTATCGGCTCCATCCGCAGTACAAAACCACCCCATACCAGGATTGGCTTGTGCGATGTAAATTGATGTGGAAAATTGCCATGGATTGGAGGAGAAGTTGCAGTATTTGGAAAACCAAACACCGGATTGGCGTGGTTTGAACAAAAATGGATATTCGCCAGGAAGGTCATTGTATTTGAAGCATTTTACTTCAAAAACCCCGTTCCCCGCGTGACAGTATAGGGCTTTGAGATTTCCATTTGCATTATAGAGGGGTAATGGAGTTTCCGCCACAATCCATGTCTGTAGGGTGGATGATTCTGCATGAGAACGGATTAGTTTGCCTGAAATGGTATCCATATCAATTTGATTGAGACCGAGCTTCTGTGCTAAAGCAATGTAATCAATATTTCCGAGTATTTCTTGAAGAATGGATTGAAATTCCCAAGAAGTGATGTTGTATAACGATGGAACCGGAAGCATGGGGGAGGCCGATTGCATTACAGGATAGTTACAACTCAATGTTTTTTTCTGTCTAGAAACCGTTATTCCCGATGTGCTTGTATCCACAAGAATCGTACCGTCAGAATTGGAAAAACCTTGAAAGAAGGGGATATGTGTCAGATTTCCCAATCTTGAAATCTCAGGTGAATCAGCATGATTGATCGCCCAAATAATAACTTTTGAAGTAGCATCCGTCAACTTGATCTGTTCTGCATTTTCTGTCTGTTTGGTAATCCACATTTTATTTTCTCCCGTTGGATTGCAGATAATAATAGAAGTTCAAAACGGTCCCGATTGCCTGGCATTTGAAAAAACAGGAATTGCAATTCCACGTGGCAAGCATCCTTTGAAATCCGACATCGGAAAAATGCAGGATCGGGTATGGGATCAGTATTCCACATTCTTTACGTAATTCAACCGGGTAAAAGAAACCCAGGTGTTGCGGTCCTTCCCAGTCGATGGCCCTGACGATGATTTCAAGTTTTTCCGCAGTCAACGGAAATGGCGAAACATGGAATCGTTGCTGAAAGCTTAAGATGAGAGAGTCGTTTTTCTGCTCAGAAGAACTTGCAGATGGTATAGGAACGGCATCGACAATCTCCGGTTCAATAATTTCCTCTTTTGGATCATTGCCTGTTCGGGCAAAACTCATTTTTTCAAAACGATCTGTGAAGAATTTTTCTTCTGTTTCTGTTAGCATGGTTTCCTCCATTTTGTTTGAGTTTATCCGCCGTTGCCATCGAAAAACGACGGCAACGACGGGAAATACACGTTTTTGCAATTTTTATATACGCGCGTATATGTACCTTTTTTTCAGTCAAGTAACTCGAAGCCCTTGTAGCCACGAATCTTTTGTCCATGGATGGAATTAGAGCCGATGGCATCGTATTCCGTCCCCATGGACTTTGCAAAACGCTTGTAAAAAGCAGCTTCTTCAAGGAACTCAAGTCCCAGGTCTCTCTGGTGTCTGATATAGGTGGCATAAGCCGACCTTGAAGAGAATTCATTGCCTGCTGAACGTCTGATATAGTTACAGACAAACATGTCCATCGACCGAATCTCATCCACCAGCTTGTCGCGACGAACCTTCTGCGTTGTGGTCAGCTCAATCCGCCAATTGTTGCTCCGTACATGCCTTGCTCCATCAAGAATCCAGTTTAAAATACCGCTGCCTTCTTCCGCCAGCAGGCGATCGACAAGAGTTCGATCCTGTTTTTCTTCAGGAATATGGTGATGGAACAAAATCGGCAGCATTCGGTCTTTCCATTCTTGCCCCTTGCCTTCAAATTTTACCGACATTTTGTGGTTAGTAACTATAATCAACGAGAAGGTCCCATGATGTTTCTTCTTAAGGTTTTCGAATTTCTGGGCCGTCTGAAAATAGTCTCCGCCAACAGCTTTCTTGACGAATTCGCCTCTAGAAGAACACAAGGCTCCACTGATGGCTTCCGAGGCCGTCAACAGGGTCTGAGTCGTCAAGTCTGAAAAACCAAAAGGGCTGGAAATAGTTCTGAAATTTAGATCGAATACCCGTTTAGGGTCAAGTATTTTCGATATCAGTAGAACCAGTAAACTCTTCCCACACCCTCCTTCGCCTTGGAACAGCAGGAACTTTCTGGTCCGGTTGGCAGGAAAGAGCGAGGCCCCTAGGTAGTCCTGAATAACTCGTCGGTCATCCGCATCCGGAATAATCTCCCGGATTTTTTCCTCAAACAATGGCGCTTTTGCATTCGGGACATAGGGAACGGTTAGGGAATCAAGAATCATGTCTTCTTGATTATAATCTCGAAATTTCAACTCTTGGCTTACAGATTCCCAGTAAAGAATCCCGTTCGTAACTGGAATGATATCTGGATCAAGTGGCGGGAATCTCTCGGCCCCATTCTCAAGTTGAACCATCTGCATAATTTCATGCAGCAAGCCAGGCGTTATCTGTGAAAAACATGATTTAGAGGTTGATCGCATCAGCCGTAGAATTAGATCGCGAATCGCAATCTTGATGGCGGCCGAAGATGTGCTATGCCATCGACCATTTTTCATTTTTAACCAGCCAACATCATGGAAATATTTTACCTGAGTGTCTTGCTGGAAGGCTGCTGCGAAGAAAATAGGATTGACGCGGGGATTTCTCCGTCCCTCCGTGGGGAATGGTTCTCCAAATTTCTCGATGATGGGTTGATACTCTTGCATGATTACTGTTCTCCTTCTGTTTGTTTTTCTTTTGTATCCGAAGCATTTATGTAATCATAAATGTCAGTGTTTCTATAGCGTACCGTCTTATTCCCAACCAATTTCCGACTAAATGGAAAAGTCCCCTCCTTCTCAAGCGAGCGCAGCTGCGAATAGCTAATAGAAAGTAGCTCAGCAACCTCTTGGGGAGTTAGTAGTTTCGGGGCTATCGCAGGAGCTAACTCCCCTGTTTTCGCAAGAGCGTGGAGATTTCTTGAAATAATATTGTATTCTTCCCCCGTAATCGTTCCTGAATCAAGCAGTACGCTCGCCAGACGGCACACTAAGCGTGCCGTCTGCGGTCGTAATACTTGATTCTGAAATTCTTTCATCTTTGTGCCTTTCCTGGTTTGCAATAATTATACCACAAATCCGGAGAATGACAATAGTGTCATAAATCGATATAAAATAAGATTTTCTACTTGCTTTTAAGCATGAATACATTATATTACAAGCAATAAGAATTACTCTGAATAATACTCTAAAAATTTAAAAAAAATGAAACAAGAAGAATTAAATGAGATTCGCAGTCTGATCTCCAATGTAGAATATATTTCGTATCAGCATGGGATCTATCCTGCACTTTTTCGTTTGGTCTTACAGTGTATGTGCAGAGCCCCATTTGCGTCATATAGCACAATCATTGAATTTATCAAAATGATTAGACTCCTTGCGGAAGCAGATAAAGACTATAACTTGTTATTAAAAGCTAGTATATTGACTGGGCAATTTCCGGATTATCGTTTATATAAGCATAAAAAACAAAAAAAACTCAAAAAAGCAAAGGATTCAGCTCGCATCCAACAGGAACTTGAAGAATTCAAAAAGAGGTTAAATTGCCCAGATGCCAGAGTGGCTTCCAACATGTTGATTATTCCCGTTGATACCCGCTGGGTGAACCGTATGGATACAAATTTTCATTTTGCCAAACGCTATGCAGAAAAACGTGCAGATTATCATATTTTTTGGAAGCACTTATCTTCTTGGCAAAAAAAGATTGCAGAAAAATATTCCCCTGAACATTTTGATAACAGTGGAGATTATGTATTATATCGCGATCAGGTCAGATGTAAAGTTGTAAACAGGCGTGAAGAAGAAATACAAGAAAGATTAGCCTTAAATCCCAACGACTGGGATATCAGTTCAAATATTTCAGTTTATTCAGATAGTATCGCAACAATAAGCAGCAAACACTATCATGATTTTAATATAGAATCAACCAAAAATAAGAATCCATACGATACAGACAGTGAAGCAGAGGCCATATTTTCATCTGGCTTTGTTATTTATGATCATCCAGAAACAGAAGAGTTCAAATTTATCTCAATATATCAAAACCATCTTTTTTCAAAAACAGACAAAATTGTTCCAGTAAAAAAAGCCTTAGAGAGCTACTTTATTGCAACTCACAACGGGCGGCAACCGAATAATTTAGAGTTGAGTGCATTATGTCAGCGATACTACCGTTTTATTAGAAAATCCTATATGTCGGAAGATATGTGTCATGATGAAAACCTAATTGACAATCGCGAAATGAAAACGGTATGTCTAGATACCATGTATTTGCTAGGATGTAAGAACGTTTTTTACCTTTACCACGGCAAGAAAAAAGAGGGGAACTCAGCAACCCTTATTTGGAATATCAAAAAAAATTGCTGTTACCTTATGAAGGGATCAAAATTGGCAAATACAGTTGATGCCATTGAGGATTGGGCCATTTCAAATTTTATTCAAAAGAAGCTCCGAGAAAAGCGGCTCCGAAAATCTGCCGATGGCTGTTATCGTGTCCTAAAGACAACAGAAGTCCATTCTCCTTCTTTGGCGGCCTGGTTAGTCTGCGGATATAAACGTAACGGCTTGAGTTGTTGGAAAAACAGTCAAGGAAAAACGTTGCGGGATTTTTTGAAATCACGCAACGTTGGTTCTGCATCTAAACTTAACTCAAAATCTGGATTAGTTTCTCTCGATACTCAGGAGTGATATCAAAGTTATTTTTTAAAACAGCTAAAGCTTCGTTGATTTTATCTCGGTCGCTTTTGCCGTTCATGGTTCCGCTGACCGCATCAATCGCCTGCTGTTGGGCAGCATCTCCGACGTGGGTGTAATATTTGTCTGCGATTTCAGAGTCGGTCCCGAGAATGGAAAGCAGAACCGCCTTGGGAACTCCAGCCTCAGCACAGAAACTCGCGAATGCATGACGGAGAGAATGAAACCCATATACCGTCATCTTTTTACTGCGTCCGGGAACAGCAACCGACGGTTCCAAGCCGATCCAGCGGATCACACGTAAAACATCGATATTGATAAGATTGACTCCTACGCTCTTTCCGTTTCGATCCACCTTATTATACCGTGCAGCGGATTTCGGACAGACATATTGACCCTCTTTCCAGGCCTGCGCTTCCTTGAGTACAGCATGGAGTTCGGCGGCCATCGGAATGGTCACCTCTTTACCGGTTTTAAATTGCTTTACCCAGATTCGCCTGCGTTCCATATCGACGTTCTGCCATTGCAGCAGCACACAGTCTTTCAGACGTTGCCCGGTGAACATGCCGATGTAGTAGATGACACGGATTTCCGGTTTGTTCATGACATGGTACTGGTCGTCAGCAAGAACCTCGCGGAGCTGCTGCTCCTGTTCCTTGCTGAACGCCTGTCGCCTTACAATGGTGGCCTGTTCCTCTCTGGCATTGCGTAACAATGTTTTAGATCGAAACGGATTTTCTCCGGAGTAATAGTCTTTGAGACAGTCGAATATCTTCCGCAAACGCTTGATTTTACGATTATGGGTATCAACAGCTTGTGCTTGGGATTTCAGGAAGCTCGCGTATTCCTCTGCGACTTTGCTGTTCAATTCTGCTACAGAGGTAATGACTGTATGATGCTTTCCTGGAGTTGTAACAAATGCAACAAAATCTTCATACGTTGTCTTGTAAGAGAGTTGTTCGCTGACGGTATGCGGAGTTGCACGTTCCGGATGAATTTCATATTTGGCCCATCCTTCTGAAAGCGGCAACATTTGAGCTTGTCGGGAAAAACCTTTCATGGCGTTGATTTGAGCGGCAGCCACATCCATTGTTGGTGCAGCCCAGATGGAATCCAGCTCTTCTGCACGTTGAAGTGCTTCGAGTTCATCGGTTGTCTTCAACGCAAATTCTTTTCGTACACCATTGGCTACTGTGAGTCGATAGTAGAAAGAGCCTTTGGCATTTTTTCTTCTAAGTGTTCCGCGAAGTTTCTGCATTCGGTTTTTGATCCTGCTTCCTGCGTTCATTCTGATAACCTGTTTTGGCAGATTATGGCGCAATATAGCACACAAAAGTCCGATGCGCGAACTTTATGGGGAAGAAACGGGGAAAAATCCCCGTTTTTGAGCTTAAAAATGGTGGAGCTGGTGGGAGTCGAACCCATGACCTATACGATGCGAACGTATCGCTCTAGCCAACTGAGCTACAGCCCCATTTTAGCATCATCCCCGGGGTCACCGGAGCTGACAGTTTATAATATAGTAATCATCGGAGAAATTGCAAGGCGCGGAAAAGAAAAAAACGTGATTTTTAACGGAGTTTCCGAAAATTCCGCTTCCGGCAGGTGACTGGCTGGAGCGTTTCCAACGGTTTCCGGGACCGCTCCGGGCCTTTGGGCCGGTTTCGTCGGGCTTGCCCGGTGCAAACCGTCAAAATGAGAGCAAAATCAGCCGGGAGGACATCGGAAAAGTTGAAGTTTTTTTTTTCTGCATTATAGTAACAATGTACGGATTGAATTCTGTGCCGGAATTTCGGCGCGGACAGAACAAAGGACTGGCCTGGAGCGGATCGTTCATCCGATTCAAGCCCGGATATTTCTGGATTATGAGCAATATGAATTCAGCTGACAGGGGAGAGAAGCCGCCGGTTCCGGAACCTTCGGTCAACGCGCATTCGCTGCCCGAAATGGGCTCCGATGATTTCGCGGACTCCCTTTCCAGTTATCTCCGGCAGATCGGCAAGCTGCCGCCCCTGCCGCCGGAACAGCAGGAGGAGCTCGGCAATCAGATCGACGCCGTGACCCGGACCATGCGCAAACAGCTGCACGCATTCGGGTTTGTGACGCAGGAGCATCTCCGGCTGCTTGACGAATGCCTCAACTCGAATTCCGACCCGGCCGACTATTTTCAGCCGTCGTCGCTGCGTAAAGAGGAGATCTCTTCCGGGGAGCTGCTTTCCCAGCTCTCCATCTGGCGCGAAGAGCTCAAGCGCAGCCACGGAGAGCTGGCGGCCGCCTTCAAATCCAGGAGCAAGGATTATCCGGCGCGCCGCGAAGCACTTGCCGGCATCCTCTCCAAATTCGATGTCTCCGGCGACCAGCTCGGCGAATATTTTCAGATCATCATCGACTGGGTCAAGGTGCTCCAGCCCAGCATCAACCTCGACAGCCGGATCAAATTCACGCCGGGACCGGTCAACCGCCAGCGGCTCCAGATGCTTGAGGACCGGTTCCTGATGACCCTCACCGAATTCACCGGGTACATCCGGGAGCTGCTCGATACCCACGAGCAACTGCAGGAGCTGCGCCAGAAAATGATCGAGGCCAATCTCCGGCTTGTCATCAGCATCGCGCAGAAATACCGCAACCGCGGGCTGCCGTTCAACGACCTGATTCAGGAAGGCAATCTCGGGCTCCTCCGCGCGCTCGAAAAATTCGACTTCCGGCTCGGCAACAAGTTCTCCACCTATGCAAGCTGGTGGATCAAGCACAATATTTCGCGTTCGATCGCCGAACAGTCGCGCGTAATCCGCATTCCGGCCCATATGGTGCATGCGATCAATTCCATGACCTGGGCGGAGCAGCGGTTCATTCAGACCAACGGCCGCGAACCCGAAGTGGAGGAGCTGGCCGCCATGCTTGAAATGCCGGTCGCGCGCGTGAGCGCGATCAAGAAAATGTCCTGCCAGACCATTTCGCTGCAGGCTCCGATCGCCAACAGCGAGGACGGCGCCATGCTTGAGGATCTCATCGCTGACGACAGTTCCGCCAATCCCGTGCGCGAGTTCGCCCGGAATCTGCTCTATGAGAAACTGTACGAAATGCTGCGGACTTTGCCGGAGCGCGACCAGCAGATCATCATTCTGCGCTTCGGGCTTTTCGGACAGCCGTGTCTGCCGCTCGTCGAAATCAGCAAACGGTTCAATCTGACCCGGGAGCGCATCCGGCAGATCGAGGCGAAAATCATCGAGAACCTCCGTTCCCCCGCCAAGCTGAAGTATCTGGACGGCTGCGTCCAGACCGAATAGCAGCTGCGCGGGAAAATCCGAAGTTGTCCGGTTTGGACGTCCAGATTTTACTGACCGGGTAGAATTTACCTTTTTTATTTTACTATTTATCAAATTTTATTTTGTATTTTGATTTCAAATCAATATATTATCAGAAACGGAGACGGTTATGCGGGAACAGCTGATTGTGCTCGGCACTAGAATCAAGAAAATCCGGAAAGAGCGTAAAATGACGCTGCAGGCCCTGGCCGACCGGACCGGGCTGACGGCCGGGCTGCTGTCGAAAATCGAAAATTTCCGGACGATTCCTTCGCTTCCGGTCCTGGTCGGCATCGCCGCCGCTTTGCAGATCGACCTTGCGGCGCTTTTCGAAGGGATGACCGCCGGAAAAAAATCGGAATGGCTGCTGGTCCGGCCGGCCGACCGCAGCCCGGTTGAACGGGAGGAAGGGCGGAACCTCACCTACGAGATGATTCTGGAAGCCCCTCTTTCGGCCGTCAATATGCAACTTTTATTCGTCACGATTCCACCCGGTCCGGTCCGTGAGATGGTATCGACCGAGGCCGACGAGCTGCTGTACGTCCAGAGCGGCAGTTTCGCCTACCGGATCGGGGGCGACCGGATCGAACTGACTGCCGGAGACTGCCTGTTCTTCAACGGCGCTCTCCCCCACGCACCCGAGAATGACTCCGGCGAAACGGCCGCGTTGCTGGCTTTCTATTTCATCCGCGAAACGGGCAGCTGAACGGGGAACTTCCTCCTCAATTTACAGGAAAGGTGCTGAACATGATCGAATTTCACGGGAAGACGCTCGAAACGTTCAAGGCCGGTCTGCACACGCATTCGACTGTTTCGGATGGGCAGTTTCCGCCGCAGGAGGTTATCCGGCGCTACGCGGATCACGGTTACCGGGCTCTGGCCCTGACCGATCACCGCAAAACCCACCCGGTCGGATGTTACGACAGCTGCGGCATGACTCTGATTCCCGGCATCGAAATTCATCCGCAGGGACCGCGCGGGATTCCGTGGCATCTGCTTTCACTCGGTGTGCCGGAGGAGTTTCCGGCCGAATACGCCTCCGGCTAGGAGGCGGTCGACGCAGTCAACGCCGCCGGCGGCATCGTTTTCGAAGCGCATCCGTACTGGTGCGGCTTCACAGCGGCCGAGCTTATGACGCTCAAGGGCGTCTGCGGCATCGAGGTTTACAATACAAGCACGCGCTATATCGGCAAGGCGTACAACATGCAGATCTGGGACGAACTTCTTGATGCCGGGTGCCGTTGTTCCGCGCTCGCGGTCGACGATATGCACCGCTCCTGCGACCTGTTCCGGGGATGGACCGTCATCTGCGCCGAAAACTCGGAGCCGGATTCACTGCTTGACGCGCTGCGAACCGGTTCGTTCTACTCCTCGCAGGGGCCGGAACTATACCGCATCCGCTGCGAAGGCGGCATCTTCGAAGCTGCATTCTCCCCCTGCGTCGAAGCGATCCTGATGACTTCGAAGTCAAACGGCTTTTGCGGCTGTGTGCCGGATGAAGCAGGACCCGGATCTCCGGCAAGGGAGGTCACCGAGGTTCATTTCGATCTTCGCGGCTGCAATCCGCAAAACTATCTGCGGCTTCAGCTGCGGGACCGCAACGGCTGCTGCGCCTGGAGCATGCCGCTCTATCTTTAGCCGCGGTGCCGGAGGAGGACGGAGCGTCCTCCTTCGACTTCCGCGATTCGGCAGGCAGTATCGCGGGCGGTCAGAGCAGTTCGTCCTGCAGCTTTTCATCCGGCACGGGATAGGCTTCTTCGGTTTCTTCGGTGAATTTCATCTTCGTCCTGGCGATGATGAACCGGACCAGCGTCGGCACCGGCAGCGTGGTCACGATGGACAGGATGATGATCGCATTGAAAAAGTTGTTGTCAATCATGCCGAGGTCCTTGCCGATTGCTGCGGCGGCCAGCGTGGCCGACAGCTGCGGAACGGTCATGAGTCCGGCGCAGAGCCCCTGGGTTCCGCTGAACCCCGAAACGCGCATCGCCAGCCAGCCGGAAAATACTTTACTGCCGACAAGCCCGATCACCGTGAACAGGATGATGAGCCAGTTTCCGGCGTCGCCGAAGGCCCGGAAATCGGTCTGCATGCCGATCGAGATGAAGAGGAACGGGATCAGCAGTCCGTAGCCGATGCTTTCGAACCGCTCCATCAGCGGCCCGTTTGAACCGCGGTGTTCCTTTACGAGCCGCGACAGCGCGAGCCCGGCGATGAATGCGCCGACCACGAGATTCACTCCGAGGAATTCCCCGAAGAGCACGGTTCCGAGAATGACCAGCAGCAGGATCGTGATCAGCATGTCCTCGCCCGGCTTGAAGAGCCGGAGCAGGAATTTGCCGAGCTTGTAGACCGCGTAGACCGAGACGGCCAGGTAGGCCAGCACGATGATGAGGAAGAGCGGCGTGAACCAGTTCCCGAACATGGCCGGATCGACGTAGTCGAAGAGCGACAGCGTCCGGTTCCCGTTTGCGGCGGCGACGCCGAGCGACTGCCGCTTCATCTGGACGCTGACCGCCAGCAGGATGATGCTTGCGATATCGGTGATCACGGTCGAAATCAGCACCGACGCGCCGAAACGGGTTTTCGTGAGCTTGAGTTCGCGGATGACCGGGAAGACGATGCCGACCGAGTGCGACGCGAAGAGACTCGCATAGAGCAGCTTTCCCGGGAAATCGTCCGGACGGAAATAGCTGTAGACATAATATCCGGCGACGGCCGGTAGCAGGAAGGTCAGAATGCTGAGTGCGGCAACCGGTTTTCGCGCCGAGTTGATGAGCTTGAAATCCGCCTCCATTCCGGCCAGCGCCATGAGAAAGACGAGCCCGAGCGAACCGAATGAGCTGATCAGCGAGTCGAAGTTCTGGACGACCACATCGGTCTTGCCGCCGAGAAAGCTGAAGGTGTCGGCCAGCATCCGCACGAGATCGAGGCAGTTCGGCCCGATCAGCATGCCCGCGATCAGCAGCGCGATGACGCCCGGTATCTGGAAACGGCGCAGCAGAAGCGGCCAGAGGGTCATGATGGCGATGAAGACAATGAACAGGATCAGGAACGTATCACTTCTCAAAAGGCACCTCCGGCAATGATGAATCGATCGAAAATAAACTAGTGCCGGAGGTGCTTTTTTTCAAGTGGCCGCACCGGATTTTCGGGAAAAACGGTTGCGGCGCTCGATCCGGGATCAGCGCACACGGTCGAATACACGCTTGACCGCTTCGAGATAGGCGTAGCCGTATTCGGCTTCAGGCTCGAGCATGCTGCCTTCGGTCCACTCGTTCCAGCAGTTGATGTTGAAGGTCGATACGCCGGTCCGGGCGACGCCGTCGCGGATTTCACGCAGGGCGGTTTCGAAGGCTTCCGGCGTATTGCCGGAGAGGACGGGGGTGTACGGATAGCCGCTCGGCGTCCACTTTTCGCTCAGGATCGTGCGCGGGCTCGGGTCCCAGCCGACGGTCGCGTTCGGGTAGTACGGCAGATCATACGAGGCGCACATGTTTTTCCAGTGTTCGAGATAGAGCTCCATTGCCTTGCGGTACGGGAATTCCGGCCGGTCGCCGAGCCGCATATGGTGAATCCAGACATAGCTGGTGACCGAATCGAAGCCGAGCTTCCTGACGACTTTCGGCTGGTCGGCCAGTTCGCGTTCTCCCGGCAGGACCGGCTGGCCCCAGACGACCATGTTCAGATGCAGGTCCGGAAAGCCGGCCGCTTTCGTCATGTCGCGGAATTCCCGCAGCGCGGCGGCCGTCGCCTCGACGCTGCCGAACGAGGCGAGCAGGCATTCGAGGTGATAGATCGAAAAATACGGCGCGCCGTCGATTTTATAGTAGGACGGATGCCGGAAATAGGTGTCGACGGTCCGGCGGCAGAGACGGCGGAATGTCTCCGGCGTCACCTTGCCGGGCCAGAGCAGCGGGCGGCTCCGGCGCAGGCTCGGGTGGATGTCGAGCCAGTCATGGTTGGCCCACATGAAGCAGAATTTGAGCTTGTCGACGTTCGGGGATCTCAGGAAGCCGTCATTCAGGCAGTTTTCGAGAAACGGGCCGTCGTCGTAGTAATAATAGTCGAAGATGAAGTAATCGATGCCGTGCGAGGAGGCGTCTTCGATCTTCTTCGCCATAACGGCGGGGTCCGCTTCGTCGGTGTAGCCGAGGACGGGCACTTTGGGCTGGCGGTGGCCCGGGAAACGCGGCGTCATCGCCTTGACCAGCTCCCATTCGCACCAGCCTTCGCCGTGGACGGCCGCGTTGCGCGGTTCGCTGCGGTGATAGTTCGGAAAATAGTAACAGCCGACATCGGGACGTTTCGGACTCATCAATGCAGTACTCCATATTGGTTGAGGTTCACCGAATTAACATAAAACCGGCCTGCGGGGAAAACAACCGGTTTGCGGGAATTTGCGGGAACGGGCAACCGGGCCGGATCAGCCCGCAATGCGTTTCCGATACTCGGCGCGGAGTGCGACGGCGTGGTTGCAGGTCATTGCGTCGACTCCGATGCGGGCCATGGCGAGGCCGAGTTCGTCCGACCTGACGCCCCAGCAGACGACGCGCATCCCGGCCCTGTGCAGCGCTTCGACGAAGGCGGCGTCCGCCTCGGCCGTCGCCAGGAAACTTATGCCGGTGCAGCGCAGGGAATGCAGGCAGGCGACGACCTGTTCCGGGGCCGGAAATCGGCCGAAGCGGCGTGTGAGATCGGTGAGCAGCAGCCGCGGCAGCTCCGGGAAGACGTCTGCGGCCGCGCGAATGGTTTCCTCATCGAACGAGCTCAGCGCGAGCCCCTTGCGGTCGCCGCCCCGGCGGTCGAGGACCGCTTTGACCGGTTGCAGCTGCGGCCAGGGACCCTTGAGTTCGATCTGCATCTGCTTGCCGGGTTTCAGGACGGCGAGCGCTTCGGAAAGCAACGGAACCGGATGGTATTGCCGCAATGCGGCCAGCGTGGCATCGGAAACCGCAAGTCTCACGCCGGAAACGCGTTCGATGGTCTCGTCATGAACACATGCAGCTTCGCCGTCGGCGGTGAGCCGGATATCGAGTTCGATGCCGTCAGAATCGCGCTCCATGGCGAGTTTGTAAGCGGACAGCGTGTTTTCGGGGGCATCGTCGGATTCCCCCCGGTGAGAAAGAAATCTGGTCATCGTAAAAAACTCCTGTGTGTGAGGTTCATTGTAACATATCCCGGACGAAGGGGAAAAGCAACGGCCGTCCGGAAATAATCGAATTTCTCATGTGATTTCCCTGATCCGGTCAGGAGCCGGGATATTGCATCAGGAGCATCGGGGGCGTGAATAGTCCGTACGGGGTCAGGTTCCGGTATTCAGGGTGGGCGTATTCGCGGAACTCGTTTGCGCCGAAGCGCAAAGGGTGCGGATTCGAAAGAAAGAACGGTCCGAGCGCATTCCGGCGCGAACCGACAAGTTCGATGCCGAGTTCGTTTTCTCCCGTCCGCAGGTCCTCCAATTCGAGTTCGTAAGGTTCCCAGCCGAGGACGCCTGCTTCTTCGCCGTTGAGCAGGATGCGCAGTGCGGTCGACGCGTGTTCCCCGAGCAGCAGCCGCACACGGCCTTTCCCGTTGTGGCGAAAGGAGGTGCGGTATGTCATATTTCCGGCGTAGTACGGAAATCCCAGTCCGCACCAGTCCCCGGCCGGAAGAGTATGGCGCACGGCGCTGACGGCGTCGTTTTCGACGCAGAACTCTCCGAGCAGGTAGATCGACTCAAGTCCGGCGCTGTCGGAGCGGTACTCCCGACGGAGTTTCAGATTATTGCGTCCGGCATGAAGTTTGTCTTTCGGAATCAAGCGCTTGCGGATTGATTCATCGATCCAGAATCCGCAGTCGGTCTGGGGGCGCAGCGGAGAACCGTTGAGTTCAAGCTCCCAACTCTCCGCTTCTTCGATGGCGAGATGCAAGTCGTTCCCCGGAAGTTGGTTGACTTGAATCTCGTATTCGAGCTCGAGCGGGGCTCCGAGCGGCTTTTCCGGGCGGCGCGCCCAGGGTTGAACCATTCGTCCGCCGCGTATCGGGATGTCGAGCTCGCGTCGGATGGCGTCGTCGATGCGCAGAATGAAATCGCGTTCGTGCCGCGTGCCGTTCCCGAGCTGCCAGGTTGCATGGTCGAGTACGAGAACGTTCGGTTCGTCGCGTGTGATCCGCCATTCGGCGGGTTCCAGCTTCACGGAGGCCGCGATAGAGAAGGGGGCGGCTGCCACCGCTCCCGGAATGGCGGATTTGGAGAGGCGGAATATTTTGCTTTGCAATGCTTTGAATGATGTTGTGAACCGATGGGTGCCGGCAACCTTTTCCGCCGTGAGCTTGCGGATCGCACCTGTTTCGGGGATCAGCTCGTACCAGAATCCGCTCCTGGAGGTAACTACTTCAATCGCAGCGAAATCAATCTCCCGCTTCCGTTCGGAGCAGCGGATGTGGTGCTCGTCCGGTACCTCTGCGGAGAAGCCGGTGTTGCAGAGAAAGAGGTCGATGGATTCATCCGACTCGCGGAGCTGGTAAAGTACGCCCTTCAAACGTTTTCCGTCTCTCGACCGGATGCTGATCCGGCGTGTCGCCGGTTCGATGGGTGCGATGCCGCCCGGCAGTTCGCGCCAGAACGCCCCGGCCTCTGAGCCGGGGACGCCGTCGATGAGCTTCGGAGCTGCGCCGCAGGAACTTACGATTCCTCCGGCGGCGATGAAGCGTTTCAGGATATCGATCGTGCTCCGCCGGATCGTCGTCATTTCCGGCAGCAGTACGGCTTTGTAAACGCCGCTGCCGAGCCTGAGGCGGCTGCCGTCGATGGAGCCGTGTGCGGCAAGGTGCTCTTCATCGCCGTAGTCGAAATCCAGCGAGAGGTCGAGCAGCCGGTTGCGGAGCTGTGCCAGCTTCCGGTCGAACGCGGCGGCGGCGGTGAAATCGCGGTTCATGAGCGTCCATGCCGATTCGACCGGGTGGATGACGAGCAGGTCGCGCACTTCGCTGCCGCGGTTCAGGATCACGCCGAGCCGGGCGAAGTAATCTTCGAGATGCCGCAGCACCTTCGCAAAGCTCGAATGCCGGGAGAAGGAGGCCGGATAATCCCGTTTCGCTTCTCCGGCCATCGTATAGAACGAAAGATGCAGACAGCGCATGTTGACGCCGAGCGCATACTGCCAGTCTCCCATCGCCTTGTAGCCGGCGAAGCTCATGTCCCAGCCGGTGCAGCCGTAAATTTCGCTGATGCGGCGCGGGCGGTTGAACTGCCGGGCCGCGCTCGACAGCTGCTTGCAGGCGTCATACAGCTGCGCATATTCGGTCAGCTGGTCGATGCCCGGAATCTGCATGTGCGGGTAGTGGCGCATCGAAGCGCCGACACAGCGGGTCTGGGTCGACGGCGCATCCTCCCAGAGCAGATGTCCGGTCAGCGCGATGTTGTGCCGGCCGCACCATGCGCCGACCTGCTTTGAGAACGAATCGACGAAGAGTTCGGTCAACAGCCGCCAGTAGTGGTAGCGGGCCGGCGACTGCGGCCGGTCCGGGCAGTCGTAGAAGAGCTCCGGCAGGTGGTCGGCCAGTTCGTAGCCGAACCGTTCGCGGAAGAGTTCCGGCAGGCGCGGAGTCCATGCCGCGGTCGTGCTGTCCGGGTACGGCAGCTGCACGCCGTTGCCGTAGCGCCAATAGTGCGGTTCGTCGGTGAAAACGGCCGGGACGGTGCTGCCGAAATCCGCTCCGAGTTCGCGGTAATAACGTTCGTAGGTGACTTCGATGAAACGCTTTACGGCTTCCGGATTCAGCATGTCAAGATAGGTGAAGCCGTTGAACCAGTCTGAACACGGCTCCTCCTCGGCGAACAGCTCGAATCCGGTTTCGCCGGGGGCCGGCGCGCCGCGGTGCAGGCCGTATGCCGCGGAGCCGTTGAGCCGCGCGCTCCAGAAGCCGAAGCTGTTCGGGTGTGCCGTTCCGGAGTGGATGCGCAAGTAGAGAATCCAGGCCCGGTACCGCGGGTCGCGGGTTACGAAACCGCCCGCCGCTCCGGAGGCCCATCGGTCCTCGTCATAGAGGTATGGAGTCAGCGACTGCTTTTTCGCCTCGTCGATCGAAGCGCGGATGCAGTCGAACCACTCTTTTCCGAGATACGGGGTTTTGAGGCCGACCCGGGAGTGCATGAAAAATCCTCCGAATCCGAGTTCCCGGAAGCTGCGGATCTGCCGGCGCAGCTTCTCCGGTTCGAGTTTCCCGTTCCAGCTCCAGAACGGGATCCCGCGGTATTCGGTGCCCGGCGCGGCGAATTGTTCGGCAAAATTTTCCGTCATCGAGGAGTCTCCTGTGATTGTTTTGCTGATCAATATAGCCGGAACGGGAGGAATCTCCTTGAATTTTCTTTCAAAAAGGAGTACAATTATTTCAAACCGCGAAAACGAATGGTTTCCGGAAATGTGCATGGGAGTGGATAGGCAGATGGATTGCGCCGAACATAAAACGGTTGCCGCTTCGGGAGCCGGTGCGGAAATTCCGTGTCGAACCGGGCGCTCGCTCTGGACAGACGGCTTTCCGCTGCGGGTCATCCGCTACGATCACCGCCGGAGCCGCGGCATGCACAAGCATGATTTTTTCGAGCTGGTGATCGTGACTTCCGGCTCCTGCATGCACGTGACTCCGGCCGGGAGTTGCGGGATTGCGGCCGGCGACGTTTTCCTGATCCGTCCCGGCACGGCCCACTCCTACGAGGCGGTCGCCGATTTTTCGCTCGTGAATCTCGTGTACGCGCCGGAACTGCTGCCGCTCTGCGACCTTGAGAGATCTCCCGGCTACCAGGCGCTGTTTGTCCTTGAACCGGAACATGTCCTGCCCGGGGGCGCTTACCGCCATCTGAAGCTTGACCGGGAGACCCTCGACCGGGTCAGAGGCGAGATCGACCGGCTGGAAAACGCGCTGGCGGAGGCAAAGCCGGGACACCGCTTCCGGGCGCTCGGGATTTTCATGGGGATCGTCAGTCTGCTGGCCGATTACTTTTCCGGGGTTTCCGTGGGGGAAGCGTGTTCGGATCTGTTCCGGCTCGGACGGCTGCTCGGTTTTCTCGAGCAGAATTACATGCGGCCGCTGACGCTGCCGGAGATGGCGAAACAGGCCGCGGTCTCCGAAGTTACGCTCTACCGCCTGTTTCGGAAGGGAACCGGCGAATCGCCGGTCAACTGCCTGAACCGGGTCCGGCTCAGGCATGCGCGGGCGCTTCTGCTGAACACCCGGCTGCCGATTTCGGAGGTCGCAGCAGCGACCGGTTTTGCAGACAGCAACTATTTCTCCCGCCGTTTCCGGAATTTCGCCGGAATGTCTCCGCGCGAATTCCGGGAAAGCGGCGGAAAAGCAGCCGCAGCCGTTGCTTGGGGCAAAAAATGACTTGATCTGTTTGATTATCATATATTTGTTGATTGTGAACAACGTATTTCGCAGGAGTTGTTTGCCGGAAAACGTGATGAGGACCGCACTCTCCGGCGAATTGAACCGGGGCGGGATTTGTCGTTCCCGCTTCGGTTCGCGGTTCGAAGTCAGACCTAACCGTCATTTGCGCGGGAGTACGACGAAATTGTTCAACAGTTGGGTGTCGTTTCCGCGGACATATATTTTCGAGAGCGTTCCGAGCGGCTCTTTCAGTGTGGTTTCGGCAACTTTCCTGCCGTCAACCGTCAGGACGGCGCGATGTGTGGCCTCATCGTAGCTCAGTACGAACTTCGCCATTTTTTTCGTGCCGACGGCTGGACGTCCGGCATTGTTCTGGTCGAGGATGACACCGGTTTTTCCCCAAGTGACGGGGGCTTCCTCGCGCATAAGGCGGATTCCAGCCAGGCCGTTTCCGTCGAGAGCGTCCGCTGCGGCGGAATCCCAAGCCGTGATGAGTCCGTTTCGGGAGTCGTTATCGAGTAATCCGATGAGAAGCAGCCGCTGATACTCCAGATGGAGTGCCTCGAACGAGAGTTCGAAACTTCCAGTGAGCGGACGGGAGAGATTCTTTTCGGCCATGCCGTTGCCGATCAGGAAGATCGTACCGAATGATGTATCTTGATCAACTTTCAGATCCCCTTTCCAACCCTCGGATGAGGCTGGATTAGAGGCGAGAAGTGCGCCGGGAATTTTCAGCGGTTTCAATTCCTCGTCCGGGGTGTTTCGAACGAACACCTCATAGTTCGGAAACGCATACAGCACGGGGCTGCCCCAGTTTCCAGCCGCATCAAGGGCCCGAAGCCAGACGAAGCTTGCGCCCGGCTGGTCGAGAATCTCATCCGGGACGACGATGTGGAATCTCTTGTGTCTCCCGTCAGAACCGGGAACTGGAACTCCATCATGCAGAATTCGTTCCTCCTTCGGCTCTCCGAGAATGGAGATTTGTCCGAGGTATTGTCCCGGCGCCTTCAGTATCAATGCTCCCTTGTTGAAATCGACGGGGCGGGGATTCGCGCCGACGACGGTTCGCCAGCCGTCCCAGAGTTCTTTCGGGAACTGATCGCTCCGGGCGTGTGCGGTAAAGTTGAGGATGTAGTTTTCTTCCGTGGCTCCCTTCGGTTCGAGCCGCTTCACGGCGGTTTTGTTCGGGAGGGTCACGAGGAGCTTTCCGAACGGCTGTTCGGGCCGGAACGCCATTGCGACGCCGAGGTGGAAGTTATCCTCGAGCGTTTTCAGTTCCGGCGCGTGGAACGTGAGGGCCGTATTACCGGCGTCTACGGCTCGTCCAGGCGTAAAATTGAATACGTTGCGTAACTGTCTGGATTTTCCGGGACGGCCTGAGGCGATGGTCAGATTTCCTGTGGCGCGGGCGTTTTCGGTTTGCGGTGCTTTCCAGTAGAGATCGCCTTCCCAGACAACTTCCAGCCCGGTCACTTCCGAGACCGTATCACGGACGGTGACAGTCAGCGTGCCGCCGCGGGTGTGTCCGCGATCGACCGCCTCGATGAGAGGGCCGGCGCCGTCGCCATAGCCAAGTTTTTCGTGGATTGTCGGGTGGACGCTCGTCTTCGGCGGAGGCGGCGGCGGTGTGAAATCCCTTCCTTTCAGATGGGCGATGACCCGGCAGTAGAGATAGGGATCGTTCGTGAAGCCGTCGAAATCCCAGCCGGGTTCCATGGTGGTTCCTTCCTCCCAGTCGTTCCACGAACTCACCATCAGGAAGTCCGGGTTGAATCGGAACGATTGGAGCATTGTTTTTTCGAGTCGCCTGCCACCGAGTCCATAGGCAAGTACTCCGGGTTGACGCAGTGGCTGGCTGGTGCCGTCGAACTTCACGTACTGCATATCGGCGATTTTTTTGCCGAATTTCCGGGCGGCAGCGAAGATCGGGGCAGGATCCTGATAATCCAGTTGCCACTTCCGGGTTGTGACGTTCTTTCGGTGCAGACTCGCGCCGCAGACGATACTTCGGAGTTTGGCCAGATGGCCGAATCGGGCAACGTCGCCGAAGATCATCCAGTGAACAGGGCCGGCCTGTTCCTCCACTCGGTCGAACACTTTTTCAAGCTCTTCCGGTGTGATATCCATGCCGAAGGTCTGGAAGTAGATGACCGGCATTCCGTCGATCCGGTAAAATCCGGGATGTTTCCCGTAAAGTTTCAGAAAGCGGACGAAGCGTTGAACCATCACCTCCGGTTTCTGGGCCGGAGAACCGTTGCGGAAGGCGACTTCATCCATGAAGAAGATCGGGAACTTTTCTTCTGCCGCGATATCGAGAGCAGTCCGGACCAGATTCGAATTCTCTTCCTGGATATAGTCAATTCCGACACTCCATTCCGGGTGGAGCATCGCGGCGACGGTCTCGAAGCCGGCGGCCTTCATGCAACGGATCTGCCAGCGCATGATGTCGGGATTCGCGGAGTCGTAAGGACCGGGGAACGGATAGCCGTTGCGGTTCCAGAATAGCCGCCACGGCTCCTTTTCCGATGTCAGAGTACTGTCCATGTGGGAGAAAGTCTGTTGCCGGTCAGGATAGGGGAATCCCCACCAGAAGTGCCACTCCTGAATGAACACCGGGATATCTTTCAACGCGCCGTAGGATTTCTTGGATAACCCCGGCAACGGGGCGGCATCGGTATGCGGCAGCCAGAGAGTGAGGGCGGCCGTCAGGCAGACGGCGGTTCGGAATGCGGAAATTCGATTCATGAATTCATAACCTTTCTTTAAAGAAAAACTGATCATTGTTTATGGTCGTGTCCTGGGTGGAAGTGAGCCGTTCGGGCCCGTAGGGATAGGCTGGGAACGCGGTGGCCGTCTGTTTGATTGTTTCGTCTGAGCAGGCGCCGTGCTCAATGGGGCGCCCGTTTCCGTGTTCGATGGAAATTAAGAGTCTGCCGGCGGGAAACCGCCGGTGCGGTTGGTTATCGTTGCAATGTGTTCTGCCGTCCGGAGAGATTGGGCCGTTCCGCAGTTGCTCCACTTCGCTGGGGAGGCGGATTCCGGCATTTCCTTCAGTGCGGCGTTCGCCGAGGAATTTTATACCGTTCCCGCTCATTGTTCCACCGGATACGGGAGGTTCGGAGCCGAGCAGACTCTGCAATGATTTCTGCAACTGGCTGTCCAGGTTTCGGACGCGATACGCTGGCGTATTGACGAGATTCAGGTTTTCGCCTGTGGTTTCCGGATAGATCGTCGGTTTTCCTGCGGCGGGTGCATGCAGCCCGAGGAGAACATTGCCATGGAATATACGGCACCGGATCGGATGGAATGGAGCGCAGCTTTCCTGGGCCCAAGGTCTGAGTCTGGGGAAGTTGAAAGATTCGCGGGTCAGCTGTCCCGCGCGGTTGCGGTTATCCATAGGATGTCTCACTTCCGGTTTTGGATTTGAAACGTTTGAGGAGAACGCTGACGCAGCGGCGCACCTCCCTTTAACTCGAAGGAACAGTTTTCCAGCAGGATTTCGCCGACAGCCTGTGGAAATACGTCTATACCAAAGTCGCCGACACCATCAAACTGGACATTCCGCAGTATGATGTTCTGAAGACGGCTTTCGCCATTGCTGATGGAGATTCCGGCCGCCGAACTGTCCCGTACAGTGACATCCTCGAGGAGGATCGTACCGGAGATGTCCCGTTTGGCCGCCTGAAAGAAAATTCCACCGTAGGGGCGATTGCCCCAGAACCAGCCGCCGCACCGCTCAAGAAGCAGGTTTTTCACAACGGTTGTTCCACCAAAAGGCCAGGCATCGAACTGTGAAGAGAGATTGAGGCCGCTGTCAGTCAGAGTGTCGCGTCCGAGGCAGTTTTCGATCCGGTTATCGACACCTCCGAAGATCGCGAAGCAGCGGGCGCGCCACGGCGCTTCCGCCATACAGTTGCGGTAGACGTTTCCAGTGCAGGGGCCGAGACCGTGCGGTGCGGACCAGATTGCAAAGGCATCGTCTCCGGTTCCCCGAGCATGACAATTTTCGACCACGGCATTCCGAGTTCCGGCACAGAGATTCACCGCGTCTGCGAATACGTTACGGAATCGACAGTTGCGTACGGTTAGATTCTCCGAGACCGGCTCGTTGTCACGTCCGGACCAGAGGCCGACCTGAGTTTTCTCGATCCAGAGATTTTCGACGAGAGATCCGTTCCCCCAGGTTCCCCAGAGCGCAAACTCTTCATCTTTTCGGCAGGTGCCGTCGCCGAAAATCGAAAAATCCCGCAAAACGCTCGTTCCGAGCACACCGAATCCGATGCCGGGACTCCTGACGGTAAGGTCGCTGCGGCGGTTGAGGATGGTTGAATACCACATCCCGGCTCCTTGAATCATGACGGATCTGACCCGAAACCCCCGGCTTGTCCGAAACTCGCCCGGCGGCAGATAAAGAGTTTTTCCCGTCGTTTCCGCCTGGGTCAGCGCGCGCTGGAATGCTTCCGTATCGTCCTGTATGCCATCTCCTATTGCACCGAAGTCGTGAACTGAGAGTGATCCTGCGGGCTGAGGAAGCGGGGGGGGGACTTGTTCCAATTCAATCAGATCGATGATGTAGAAGAGCGCCGTGTCTTCTGAATCCTTCTGGAGCCGTATCTTTGCTCCGGCCGGAATTTCGCCGACCAGGGCGCGGGTTTCGTCGAAGAAGTGAAACGAAGTTCCGCCGGGGAATTTGAGTGCGGCCGGGTCGTTGACTGGTTCGGACTCCCTGCCGTAGAGCCAGGCATGGCGACTGGTCAACGAAAGATCCCGGCGGTGTTTGCCGTCGACATACAGACTCAACGTGCATTCGATCCCGCCGCCGCCGGGCGCGTCCGGAATTGCGTAGCGGATTACGATGGCATTTGTCTGCGCCGGCACAGTGAATTCGACATAATCTTCCGTCCGGTTCAGTTTTACGCCGCGACGTCCGACACATTCCGAAGCGAAGGTTCCGGCTTTTCGAGAGGGGCCGATCACTTTGGCGTTGGTTGTACCGTCCTCGGCCTGAAGGGTATACCAGGGAAAGGTTCCGTCGGGGATGGCGGCGGAAAGCTGCATGCCGATCATCGCAAAAACGGCAGGAAGAATCAAGTGGATCGGATTCATGAAACATCCTTTCCATTGAGATTGCGGATACTTTCACGTTCGATCAGCACCGGATCGATTCGGTATTCCCGCAGGGTCGGGGCGCCCCCCTCATAAATGATTTCCGTCACGGTCCGGCACAATTGGTCCACCGGGGTAATGAGGGTTGTGAGCTTTGGGCAGGTGTAACATTCGATTCCGGCATGAGCGAGGGCGGTCACGATGCTGACATCGTCAGGGCAGTGCAGATTCAGTTCGTAAAGTGCGCGCAGTGTGCCGATTGCACCGGAAGTCGTGTCGACCACAAGCGCCGTCAGACGAGGATTTCTCCGCATGACTTCTAGGGTCTGGACATAGCCGCTTTCCATGGAGTCCTGCCAGTATTCGATTTTGCTGTCCGGCTGGATGATCGTGCGCCACGGCAGTTTGTAGTTGCGCGCGGCTTCCTTCAGTCCCCGGACGTTCTCCTGAAAGGCGAGGGTTGGCGGTTCGTTGTTGACGAGTCCGATACGGCGATGTCCGTTGCGCAATAATATTTCGAGTTTCTCGTAACCGGCGAGAAAGTGGTTGGCGTACACGCTGTGACAATTCCGGTAGAGTTCTACATGCTCGATTTTGCCGATGAACACAACCGGCAAGCCCAGACCGTTCAGGCGTTCGAGTATTGAGCGGCGCAGGGGAATACCGGCGATGAAGATGACTGCCTGGATGTTGCTGTTTTGTTCTGTGAGTTTGAAGAGCAAGTCGAGTTCCGATTCCGGCTGAATCCGGAGGTGATTCAGCCGGAACCCCTGCTGCATTGCGATTCGCTCGAGGTGGTGGATCACGTTCCAGATTTCAAAGGAGAAGAAATCCGGATAGACCAGCAGAACTTCCCGCTGGGCTGTCGGCGTAAAGGCGGGGATCGCTACTGTATCGCGAGGCATCACGAACGTTCCACGGCCGACCTGCCGTGTGACGAGACCCTCCGTCTCAAGTTCCGCCAGAACTTTGCTCATGGTAGCACGACTGAAGCCATATTGCTCGGCAAGTTTGCGTTCGGGAGGAAGCCGGGTCCCGACTTCAAGCGTCTGCAGATGCTTCCGCAGCGAAGCCTTCAATGCAACGGAAGATTGAGGTGAAAGCATCGATTCCATACTTCGGCCTCTTGAATTTTAATCTGCAAGTTCGATGGTAGTCCCGTTCGGATCACGGGCGCTATTGAACACCTTATATTTTCTCCGTCCGCTTTCTGCATGGCCGTCGTAAAAAAGCACATTCCCGCGCAGATTGTGATTCAGTCCGAAGCAGTCATAAGCCGCCATGAAATACTGGGTATAACCCTGATCACCCGTATACTGACAACTGTCGAAAGTTGTTACGAATTCCGATGCCGTGGTATTCTGAACGGTGTTGAGTTCGCTTTCCTGATCGCCTTCATTGGCGGCTTTGTAGCGGAAGGTGCCGGCATAGAACCAGTATGCGTTTTTGTTGTTGTTGTAGGCGGCCTCAATTCCGCGCTTGGCATAAGAGCGGGAGGAGTGATAGATTCCGTATGGATTGAGCGACGGACAACTGAGCATCCATTTTCGATTATCCTGCTGCTGAGGGAAATACCCCAGATTGATCATCGCCAGCGTCCACGGCCCTTCCATAGTTCCAGTTCCCGGTTCCAGTGCGTTTAAGTCCGGGCCGTAGAGCCACCCGTCATAATCGTTGACGTATTGTGCATCGGCCAGGCCGATCTGCTTGAGATTGTTCAGGCAGGCGGTTGCATTCGCTCGGGCGCGCGCCTGGTTCAGCGCAGGCAGCAGTATCGACGCGAGGATGGCAATTATCGCAATTACCACCAGCAATTCGATCAATGTAAATCTGCAGCCCTGGTTTCTTTCTGAATGGCAGGATCGTGGCGCAACGATACATTTCATGATTCGCGGCTCCTTCTGATTGAGTTCTGTTACCGGATTGTAATTGGTTCAATCCAATTGGCGTTATTTAATTTTTTTTAAATTGGACTATTCCTTTGTTGCTATTAATTATGAATGAAATTTCAGAAAAAGTCAAGCGTCAAAACGTAAAAAATACAAAATTGATCTCTTCGACGGATTTTACCATAACTCAGAATTTTTTTTACGCTTGAAATATCGGGAAGTTGCTGGATTCTCAATTCGAGGCATTCACGGCTGTGAAACCAATATGCCCGCATGGTCAGCCATGGGATCTTACCCATTGAAGGGCATGATATCGTTTATTGGCACACAACAGACAATATGCCTGATTTGTTGAAGAAGTCCTGTGCTGTTATATTTTTCTGATGTTGCTGAAACATGGGGCCTCCGTCAATTCCAGAGATAAAAAGGGGAGCGGAGTTGATACTGGGCAGTGGCACCCGGATCGACGCCTGCGACATTCTCGGGCAGACCGCACTGATGTACGCGGCGAAGCGCGGCAACCTCGAACTGGTCAGGCTGCTGCTGGCCGCCGGGGCGGACGCCTCTTTGAAGGATGTTTTCGGAAAAGATGCCCTTGTGCATGCCGGCAGCGAGAAAATCCGGGAGGCGATTTCCGCCTCCCGCGCCGTCTCCCCGCCGCAGGCATCCGCCCGGAAATGACGGCTGTTGCTGCGTCTTACCGGACTTCAGGGTTTTGACTTCAGGCAGGAGTGTGCGTATTTCGCGGCCCCGGCGGCGGCTTCCTCCTTCGTTTCGCGTATTTCGAGCGGCAGTTCAAGTTGTTCTTCGAGACGGGCGCGGAGCGAGGCGCAGAGACGAAGCGCGTTGCCGGAGCCGGCAATCCGCCGCCGGCTCCGCAGGAGTTCCGGCGGCATCGGTTCCGCCAGCTGCCGGACGATGCCGTCGGCAAGGGCGGCGGCGAGGTTCGGCAGCGTGAAGTTGTCGAGCGTGATTCCGCCGATGCTGCCGCGCCGCTCCGGCGTGGAGCGTTCCCCGAGGAAGGAGGGGGCAACCCGGATTCCGGATTCCGGCGCGGCTTCGGAGGCGAGCACGTCGAGCCGGTCGAGCAGCTCGTTTTCTGGGAAGAGCGGCAGTCCGAGCGCGGAGAGAAAACCGTTCACGCTTTTGCCGAGCCAGCTCCAGGCCCGGCCGCCGCAGAGCGGAGCCGTCACCGCCAGCAGCCGGTTCCCCGGATACGGCCGCAGTTCGACGCCGGGCGCGGCGGGCGCGGCGGCGGCTTCGGCAGCGGTCAGCACGATGGAGAGCTGCGCCCCGGTTCCGATGGTCACAAATACTTCCCGCTCCGGGTCTTCGGAGCTTCCGGCGATTGATGCCTGATTGTCGCCGAGCGGTGTGAACACCGGAATCCCGTCCGGCAGCGGCGCGAAACCGGCCGTCCTGCCGACCAGAGTCCCGAAAGGACACGGTGCCGGAAGAAGCTGTTCCGGGATGCCGAGCGCGGCGAGTGCCGCCCGGTTCCAGCCGCTGCTGGTCCGGTCGTAAATTCCCCACGACGCCGCGAAACTCGGGTCGATTCCGGCGCGGCTTTTCCCGGTCAGCCGCATGGCGAGAAAACCGGCCGGAGTCGCGGCGTGCCGCCACCGGGCGAGTTCGCCGCTCCGGCGCAGAAAGCCGAGCGTGGTTCCGCCGAAGCCGTCCGCGAGCGGGAGGCCGCTTGCCGTTTGGAGGAGTTTGAGTTCGCCCGCTTCGGAGGCGCGCCGGTCCTGCCAGGTGATGACCGGAGAACACTCCGTTTCGTTCCGGAGCAGGATCGAGTGCATCTGCCCGGTGAGCCCGACGGCTTCGACTCCGGCCAGCTTCGCCACGGAAAACCGGTTCAGGAGTTTACGCACCGATTCGACGAGCGTCTCCATATCCTGCTCGGCCCGGCCCGGCGCGGCCGGGAGCGCCGCATGGTGGACGGCGGATTCCGCCCGGCTCTCCGCCGGTGTTGCCGGGTCATACAGTACGGCGGCGGTTTTGGTGGTTCCGAGGTCGATTCCGAGTATCATCCGGTCAGTTCCTTTCGATTTGCAGGCCGGTTCCGGCGAGTTCCCGCTCGAAGCCGGCGACGGTTTCAGGAGACGGCGGCGGCACATTTTCCATCGGGCAGGGTTTGCCGAGCGCGCGGTATTTGGGGTCGCCGAAATGGTGGAACGGCAGGACTTCGACCGCGAGCGGTTCCCCTTTCGCCCTGCGGCGGCTCCGGTTCAGCGTGTCGAGGATTCCGGCCATTGCGGAACGTTCTTCCGGCGCATCATTGCAGCCCGGCACGAACGGGATGCGGAGCAGCAGCGCATCGGCCTCTTCCGCCGCGCGGGCGAGATTGGCGAGCAGCGTGCCGAAGTCGCCGCCGGTACAGGCCCGGAACGTCTCCGCCGTGCCGGATTTCAGGTCGGCGATGACGAGATCCGCCTCGGAAACCAGGAGCGGGAAGGCCGCAGTCGCTGCGTTCGATTCGAAGGCGGTGTGGATTCCGTTCCGGCGCAGCGTGCGGAGCAGAGGCGCGAGCTCGGCGGCCTGAAGCGACGGTTCGCCGCCGCCGAAGGTGACGCCGCCGAAATCCCCCCAGTTTCCGGCGAGCGCCGCAAGTTCGGCGGCCAGCGCCTCCGGCGTCGTGTCGATGCCGCACCACTCGAGCGCCGGGTGGCGCAGGCGGCGGCACGCCGTGTCGGGGCAGCTGCGGCACCGGGTTCGGTCGAGGATTTGTCCGTCGATTGCTCCGTGCGGACAGAAGCCGCCGAGCGTTTCTCCGGCGGCCCGTTCGGGGCGGAACAGGAGTTCGCCGCTCCCGGCGATGCTCTCCGGCGACGCGCACCAGCGGCAGGCGAGGTTGCATCCCTTCAGATAATAGATCCGGCGGTGCCCCGGCCCGTCCCGGCGGTCGGACCATCCCCGTGCGAAGAGTCTCATATCGTGACGAGCTCCCCCGCAAAGCGTCTGACTTGTCCCGGCTCGCGCCCCTTGCGCTGCCGGCGGAGCGAATCGACCGCTTCCCGCGCCATGGCGTCGATCGGCTGGCGATAGCCTGTGACCGGAGTTCCCGGCACGGAGGGAGGGCGGTCCACGCAGTAGAGCCGCACGCCGGGCAGCGGTGCGCGGAACACGCTCTGCAGCAGCGGCGCGTTGACGCAGATGCAGGCGGCCGGTGCTGCCGCCGGGAACGGCGGTAACGCGCCGCCGGTGCGCGGCAGCCGCACGATGTCGAAGGAGGTTCCGATCTTCTGCATGATGTCGAGAAAAGCGGCTTCGCGCTCGGCATTCGTGTCGACGTTGAGGTCGGACCGGGTCAGGAAACGGAAGTGTGCGGCGCCGTCCGCCGCCGCCTGTCCGATCAGGGCTTCGAGGGCGGCCCGGTTGTCGAGCCCGACGTAATCCGCGAACGGACCCGGCACGACCTGGTCGAAGAAGGTCATGTTCGCGCCGAGAATCCGGAGGCGTTCGAAGACGCGGAAATCGAACGACCGGTCGGCCCCCCAGATGATCAGGTCCTTCACGCCGCGCGCGGCCATCTTGACCGCGATGGCGAGCTGCTCCCCGCCGGTGTCCGGCTCCGGGATGCCGAGCACGAGCAGCGCGTCGGCGGCGCGGGCGTGGCGGCTGACCGCCTCGACGAACCGGCCCGAGAAGTCGTGCGGCAGCGTCGTGATGAGCCCGATGCTTTCGAGCGGACCCGGGTGCGCCCGGAACGAATCGGCCACCCGGGTGCCGCGCGGCCGGTTCCGCAGGATGATTCCGGCCGCTTCGAGCTGATCGTAGGCGCGCCGCACGGTCACCCGGCTCGCGCCGGATGACTCCGCGAGTTCGCGTTCAGACGGCAGCTTCGCGCCGGGTTCGAACTGCCCGGAGAGAATTTCCCCGACGATGAAGAGCCGGAGCTGCTCAGTCCGGTTCGGCTCCTGCTCCTTCATGCGCATTCGCTCCTTTCCAGCCGCCGGACGATATCTTCCTGGATGGCGGGCGACAGATCGAGGAAGTTCACGAACGTTCCGTGAATCCGCATGATGTAAATCCCGGACGGCACGAGCTTTTCCGGATCAGCCAGAATTCGGCGCAGGTGCGCGGCGCTGTCGATGTTGAAGTAGACGTAGTACGGCGCGGCGCCCTCCTTCCCGGCGGAGAAGAGCGGGCGGACGATCCGGTCGCGCAGGGCGATGCCCTTCGCCTCCGCATCGGGCGTGTCGGCGAATATGGCCGGAGAAAGCCCGATGTGCGAGGCGTAGCCGCCGGTCATCTGTCCGAACGGGAGTTTCCGTTCCGAAAGCAGCTGGTCGGTCAGCTCCGCGGAGACCGCCTCCGGCCGGGGATCGATGCCGTAGCCGAGCATGGTGCGCGCGTTCCGGCCGTCCGGCGTCGCGCCGACCCAGCAGCCGTAGAGCAGGTGCGTGCTCGGCGTCGAGAAGTCCGGCATGAAGGGGGCTCCGGAAGGGTTTCGCAATGCCGAGACCTTTTCGCAGACCCGCGCCGCGACCCGCACGGCGGTTTCGTCCGGCTCCTGCCGGTTGGCGCCGTATTTCGGGTAGCCGAGCAGCCGGGCGCGGAGGAGCTGCGCGCCGGCGAAGTCGCTGCGCAGCGCCGCGAGCAGCGTTTCGAAGCCGCCCGGCTCCTCGGCGAGAAAATGCTTCACCGCGACGATCGAATCCGCTGCGACGCTGAGCCCGTGGATCAGGCAGCCGCTGCCGTTGCAGCGCGTGCCGGGGTGTTCGGCGTCGCGCATGTCCCGGCCGCTTTCGAGTCCCCCGAAAAGCAGCGAACCGAACGGGGTTGGACATCTGCCGATGGCGCGGGTGCAGCAGTTGGCCGCCTCCTCCATGCGCGGCAGGATGAAGTCGAGCTGGCGGAAGAAGGCGTTTTCCAGGTCGTGCGCGGCTTCCTCCGGCGACGTATAGCCGAGTTCGGCGGCGGAGAGGCCGATTTTCCGGCCGGTCAGCAGCGAACGGCCGTCGTTCAACGCGAGTTCGAGCACCTTGCCGAGGTTCAGCCAGCTGTTCGTCGTGTTGCCGTTTTCCCTGCCCATGATGAGCGGTTCCTGACAGCCGGCCACGGCCCAGTCCGGGATGTCTTCCGGCGCGATTCCCTTCGCGGCCAGCAGCTCGAACATCATGTCGTCGTTGAAGAGCGACGGCGTCGAGTGACCCGGTATGAAGAAGAATTTTCCCATGGCGCGATAGAGGGAGTCGGGTGTGCCGCGGTGAATTTTGACCGACAGTGCGGGCTGCGGCAGGTTCGAGCGGCGGAACGCTTCGAGGATTACGCCGGTCATGGCGTTCGTGAGGTCGTTCCCGTCCATATCGCGCCCGCCGAGCAGGATATTCTGCGAGATGGCCCAGCCGCGCGCGCCGACCATGTAGAATGCGAGCAGGTGTTCGAAGAGCGCAACCGCCTCTTCGAACGGCGTTTCCCCGAGATACAGCGCGAAGACGCGGTCGAGGTTGCCGGCCGAGAATGCGTACGGGTTCGGCGCCTGTTCGAGGCACATGACCTGCCAGAGTAGCAGATAACTCTGCAGCGCCTCGTGCAGATTCCGGGCCCCGTATCGCGGCACGCGGCGGCAGAGTTCCGCAATCCGGCCGAGCCGGGCCGCCTCGTCCGGATCGGCGGCGCGCTGCACGGCAAGCGTTTCGGCGAGTCCGGCATAACGCCGGGCCAGGATCAGCACGGCTTCTCCGGCCCGGCGCATGACCGGCGCATAGCCGCCCGGCGTGCCGCGTTTCAGGAACGCTTCGAGCCCGTCGGAGAGGATCGGCCGCATATCCGGGATCATGTGCCCGGTCACCGGCTCCATGAAGAAGGCGACTTCGGAAGTCAGCGTCTCGAACCTGCCGTATACGGCTTTGAGGTCGCGGACGAACGGCGTTTCGCGGTAGTAACCGCGCACCGCCTCGATCCGCTCCGGCGGAAGCTCCGGCGTCGGCTCGAGGTCGTCGTAGATCGCCAGCGGGTCGCAGTAGCCCGCGAACGACTGGACCCGGAACGCGGGGTTGATCAGCGCGTAGCTCGGCGAAAAGGCGTCGTCCTGCGTTCCGGCGAGAGCGCTGCCTTCCGGGATCGACAGCGTCATCTTCTCCGCAAGGCGGCAGAGCAGTTCGCCGGCAGCAGCCGGATCGTCCGGATCGGTTCCGCCGCGCCGCATCGTCTCGCGCTCGCGCATCCTGAGTTCCTGCAGGTAAAACCAGCCGTCCACCCGGAGCTGCCGCCGCTTGCCGTCGACGAGCTTCCGGAGTCCATCCTTCAGAATCGCATCCGCCGTATTCATTTTTTCTCTTTCCGTTATGAAAGGCTTGCAGTTTGCTGTCTATGGTATTATAATATAATGCCATTGGAAACGAATGCAAGCGGAGGCGCGCGGGAAAATGAAATTGATTCGATTTGCCCCGAACCGGGTCGGGAGGGTGTATGCGGGCGGCGCGGAGATCGACCGGCTGCAGGGAGTGGAAGCTCCGGCGGACGGCGGCTGCCCGGAGGAGTGGATCGCTTCGACGGTCGAAGCGCAGGGACCGCGCCGTCCCGGCGAGGGAGTGAGCCGGGTTCTGCTGCCGGACGGCGGCAGTGTGCCGTTCGACCGGCTGCTCGGGGAGGAGGCGGAGGAGATTCTCGGCCCCGCTCATGTCGCCCGGTTCGGAAAAGCGCCGGGTTTCCTGACCAAGCTGCTCGACTCGGCGATCCGGCTGCCGGTGCAGGCGCATCCGGACCGCGCCGCGGCGAAACGGCTGTTCGGTTCGGAGTACGGCAAGACCGAGGCGTGGATCGTCATCGGCGGCCGGAAGATCGACGGCGAGGAGCCGTATCTGCTGATGGGGTTCAACGAGTCGTTTGATTACGAGGTGTTCCGGCGGGAGGCGCTCGCGGGCGTCATGGAACGGACGGTCGGCATGATGCACCGCTGCCCGGTCGTGCCGGGGGAGGTCTACCTGATCACGGGCGGGCTGCCGCATGCGATCGGCTCGGGCGTATTCGTTCAGGAGATCATGGAGCCGACCGATTATGTCGTTCAGCCGGAGCTGCATTGCGGCGGAACCCGGCTGGATGAACGGGCGCGCTGGGGCGGGCTCGATCCGGAGAAGGCGCTCGGCGTGTTTCACTGCGAAGCGCTCCCGGAGGCGGAACTCCTGCGGCGGGTGCGGCGGACGCCCGTGGTGTTGTCGGAGTCGTCCGGCACGGTTCTCCGGCAGTTGCTGGACCGCGGGGAGACCGGCTTCTTCGGTTCGCTCGAGCTCCGGCTCGACGGCAGCTGGACGCGCCCGGAGGAGCTCGGCTGCTTCATGGCCGGGACCGTTCTCGGCGGGACGGCGGTCGTCGCGGCGGGCCGCGAGCGCCTTGCGCTTGCACCGGGGCAGACCTTCGCGCTCGCCGCTTCGGCGCGGCCGGTGTTCGAAGGGAAGGCGGAAATCCTGTTTGCGCTGCCTCCCGCCTTGCATTTGCGGGAATGACGGGATATGGTAAGCGTTGTCTGGATCAACCGTTTCCCGGAACCGCAAAACCGGGGATTACAGGAGAACATACGATGGATATCGTGACATTGCCTTCCCGCTCCGTTCCGGTTCTGGCGGAGGCCGACATCTGCGTCGCCGGCGGCAGCTGCACCGGCGTCTTTGCCGCCGTCACCGCCGCCCGGCGCGGCGCGCGCGTCGCCGTGGTCGAGCCGCAGAACCGGTTCGGCGGAACCGCGACCGCTTCGCAGGTCTGTTACTGGCACAGCATTTTCAATCTGGACTATTCCCGGCAGATCATCGCCGGCATGACCGACGAGATCCTGCACCGGCTCGACCGGCGCGGACAGGTCGATTATGCCGACGGGCCGGACCCGAGCTGGTATGCGCGGCTGAACACCGAGGAGCTCGCCATCGAGCTGGACGAACTGGTGGTCGAGGCGGGTGTGCTGCCGTTCCTGCACACCCGCGCGGTCGACGTCTGGCGGGATGCGGACGGCCGCCCGGCCGGACTCCTCGTCGCGGGCAAGGGCGGGCTCGGCGTCCTGAAGGCGAAGTATCTGGTCGATGCGACCGGCGACGGCGACATCTGTGCCGCCGCCGGGGCGGAAATGTGGCGGAATCCGTCGCTTCAGCCGCCGACCGCCTGCGCGAAGATGAGCCGCTGGCCGGAGCGGGAGGTCGGGATGTTCGAGCTCGGGAAGTGGATCCATGCGGAGGCGGAGCGCTATCGCATGCCGGAGGGGATGATCTGGGGGTGTCCGACTCCCGGGAAAAACACCTTCATGCTGGCCGGAACCAAGATTCCGGACGCGGATTTATCGGACCCCGCCGAGTTGACCGCGGGCGAGATCGAGGGGCGCCGCCAGATCCGCGCGATTCAGGACATCGTGGCCGGGCACGGCCTGCCGCGGCCGGTGCTCGAGGCGCTGCCGTCGCTGATCGGCATCCGCGATACGCGGCATATCAGGTCGCTTTACCGGCTGACCACGGACGATGTCCTCTACGGCCGGGAGTTCCCCGACACGATTGCGCGCGGCACCTACCGGGTCGACGTTCACAGCCAGAACCCGCCCGGCACGCGCTTCCTTTATCTGGATGGAACCGAGGTGTTCATCAGCCCCGACCGGGAGAACGAGGCGACCCGCTGGCGGCCGGAGGGACCGGCGCCGGAGTGCTACAACATTCCGCTGCGCAGCCTGATTCCGGCCGGATTTGACAACCTGATTTCGGCCGGGCGCATGATCGACGCCGAAACCGGCGCCTACGGCGCGGTCCGGGTCATGGTGACCATGAACCAGACCGGCGAGGCGGCCGGAAATGCCGCTTACGAGGCGCTCGACAAAGACACCGGCATCCCGGAGGCCGCCGGCCTGTGACCGGGTTTCCGCCGCGGCGTCAACGGATGATTTCGTAGACGAGGACGGCTTCGCCGTTCAGACCGGCCGTGTCGGCGGTGAACTTCAGGAGGCCGTCGGCGAATGTCGATGCGACTTCACCGAGGCGCTCTCCCTTCAGGTTGACCGCATACACCTTCGGAGCGCCGCCTGCGCCGAGGTTGAGCGCGACCTCTCCGGCCGCCCGGCGGACCAGGTGCGGAATGTTGCCGTAGGAGTTCAGCAGCTCCATCGACTCGTCCCCGAAGGTCATGCCGGTGTGGGCGGCGTTGTTGAGGTGGAAAAACAGGATTTTCCGGGAATTCCGCAGCTCGTTCCCGTCCATCGAGGAGGCGAAGAACGTGCTGTACGGCGTGCGGTTTTCGACGGAGAGGACGTCTGCCTTGCCGGCGCCCGTCCCGACGAAGACCAGCGCTTCGCTGCGGGGGGCGGCGACCCGGAAGAGATTCTCTTTCCCGATCAGTTCCAGTTCTCCGGTGGAGCTGATGAAGTGGCAGTTCCGGGGATCAAACACTCCTTTGCCGCCGACCGGCGCGCCTTCAAGCTGTCTGACCAGTTTCTGTTCAGACGGTTTCGAGCCGAGGTGCCAGTAATAGCTTCCGTCGGCCGGAACCCGGGTGGAATTCCCGAGTTTTGCCACCAGCATGAGTGCATTGCAAAGCCGCGGCAGCGCTTTCGCTTCCGGATCGATTCCGGCCGCATCTTTCGGCATAACGAGCGTTGCGGAAACTTTTGAGGCGGCAACATCTCCCCGCAGGAAAAGAAGATGGATCATCCGGTCCGACAGGTAGGAGATCGGGTCGCCGTAGAGGTCGAAATAACCGCCCCACGACTCCTTCATGTAATCCTTGCCGCCCCATGCCCACTGGAAGGTGTAGAGCGCATCCCAATCCTGAAACCCGGCCAGGGAACCGGAGATTGCCCCGCCTTCGCCGCGTGCTTTCAGCGGTTTGCACCATTTCAGCTCGGTCAGGGTGTAGGGGCGGCCGCAGATGCGCGATCCGCCGAGTTTGTTCGAATAGGCATCTTCTTCCTGAAACAGCTCCACCCAGCCGGCCTGCCGGCATTTGACGGGCGGCCTCCAGTTGTCGCCTGTGATCTCCGGATGGCCGATATAGTAGTGCATGTCGATGTAGTCGTTGTTCAGGCGCGTCAGGTTCAGAAGCGGTTCGGGGCCGTTGTTCTGATCGGTCAGCGGCGTGCGGATGCCGATGGCGCGGAGCGCGGCGCGCATTTTCGCGGAATGTTTTTTCTGGAAATCCTGGAGGAAACGCTGGCGGAACCGGAGATCGGACTGCTTTTCCTTTGGAATGCCCGCTTTTTTGCACCATTCGACGAAAAGGCCTTCCCACTGCCAGCCGCGCGCGCCGTGGTTTTTCGGGTTCCAGTCTGCGAGAACGCGATTTTCATTGAGGGTGCTGATGAAGCAGAACACCGGGTCTTCCGCGTAAGTCAGGCCGGTATAGGGGTTTTTATGGGTCATGAAATTCTTCGCGAAGGCGAGAAAGTTTTCTCTGGCCGAATCCACAAGATAGACGGCGTTCTTGTAATTCCAGTGGCCGACCGGATGGAAGACTTCGGGCAGTTCCCTGTCCGAAACGATCCGGCTGCAATAAAGGTCGAGCGTCACATAGATGCCGCGGTCCTTGAACTGTTTGATCAGGTAGTCCATGCGGTCGATCTTTTCCGGGTCGAGTTCGGTGGTCGAGCCGCCGTCCTTCCTGACGATGAGGTTGTCGTAGTGGTGCAGCCGGACCGAGTTGTAGCCGGCGCGGGCGATCGACTCCGCCAGCAGCGCGGCGTCCTCTTTGGGCGGAATGCTGCTGGCTTCGCTCAGGTTGACGCCGAAGAAGCGCTGCTTTACGCCGGGCAGCTTCTCAAACTCGAAGTGATCCCCGACGACTTTCAGAAAGCCGTATTTTCCGGCGGGACGGTGGTGGTTCAGGGCCTTGCCGAAGTCGAGAATCGAGCCCTCCCTGATCTTCGTCACGTCGAAACGGATTTTCCTCCAGTCGTTCCCCTCCCTGACCACATACGGGCCGGCGGCGGCGGTCAGCAGAGAAAAGAGCGCAATGATACTCCAGAGCCAATGTTTCATCGGTGGTAGTTCTCCTGTATTGATTGATCAGAAAGGAAGGTCGGCTTTATTCGCGTCGAAGATGCTCAAACTGCTGTTGACCGCATACGGGCGCAAATCATTGAATCCGGTGCTTGAAGCGTGGCCGTCACCGCACAGGATATTCGCCCGTCCGGCATGGCGGAGAATGACTTTCTGGTTGTTTGTTCCCACCCAGAAAATCTGCTCGCTGCAAAGCTCGTCGCCGGGATTTCCAGTGGCGCTGTCGGCAATAATCATGACATTCGAAGGAGAGCCCTGCGGGCACCAGTCAAGCACGCCGGCGTTCGGAACTTTTCCGAGCCGGGTGATTTTTACGAAGAAGATCTGCGGGTTTGTGTTGTTCCAGTCCGCATAATTCCTCCATGCTCCGGTGAGGCACGCGTTCATGCCGTAGACTTCGAGCTGCGTATTGCGGTAATTTTTGCTTTTCCCTTCCGGTACGGAGGGGCAGCGATAGGGTTTGTAGGCGTTGTAGGAAGCAGCGTCGTACCAGCCGCTCGCGGCGGCCGTCCCGCCGAGGTTCTGGGTGTCGCCCTGGCTTTTGCGCAGCAGCCGCGCCCAGGTTTCGTTCGCATACTGTACGGACGGCAGGTAATCGTGATTGGATATGGTGTACTGCATGGTGAACAGCCCCACCTGCTTCAGGTTGGACATGCAGGAGGTGGTGCGCGCCCGTTCCCGGGCCTGCTGCAGGGCGGGCAGAAGCATCGAAGCGAGAATGGCGATGATCGCAATAACCACCAGAAGTTCGATCAGCGTAAAATATCTGTCTCTCATGTTCCATTCCTTTTTTTGCGGGTTCGTTCCGTCCGGCGCCGTCCGGATGCGAGCTGTTTTGAACTCTGTATTAATTATACCCGGAACGGCTCCGATATGCAATAGACAATCTGTACGAAAAAGTGCCAACATCGCCAGGAAAAATTTATCGAAAAAAATGGTGTCCCGGGTTGATTTTTGCGGAGATGGCGATCAAATTACCGGGAAGGCGGATTGCCGGAATGACCGATCAGGGAAGGAGCGATGCGACAGATGGACCTCTCTATGTATTACCGGTTCAACATCGATGAACTGCCGCCGGTGCCGCAGCCGTTCTATGCGTACGGGACCGGTATTTCGCGGCTTCTGCGCAGTCAGACGATGGTGAAGAAGGGAGGCGTGAATCCGTTTGTCGAAGTGCTCTGGGGCGTGGAGGGGGTCGGGGAACTGGTTCTTTTCGAGCAGGCGTTCCCGATCAAGCCGGGGGATGTGTTTTACTATCTGCCGGGGGAGACGCATGAATGCCGTTCACTTTGCGACTGCTGGAATTTGCGCTGGCTCTGCTTCGACGGGCCGCTGGCCGAGGCGGTCATGCTCTCCTACCGCTACCCGCGGCATCAGCATCCGAGTTCCGCGTATCCGGAGCGGCTTTTTACGGAGCTTGAGCGCAACATCGGGGACTCCGATCCGCTGCAGATCCGCCGGATGGCGGCGCTTGTCCTCGAGGCGCTGGCGCATGCCGGCGGCCGGGTTGCCGGCGGGCTGCGTTCGGAAGTGCTGACGCAGCGCTGCGTTGAGTTCATCGTGGCGAATCTGTCGAATCCGCAGCTCGGGGTCGGGATGCTCTGCGACGAGTTCAAGGTGGCGCGGTCGACGCTGACCAAGGTGTTTTCCGAACAGATGGGGTGCGCGCCGGGGCGCTACATCATGGATCACCGCATGGCGCACGGCATCGCGCTGCTGCGGGGGACGAGTCTGCCGGTCGGCGAGGTTGCGAAGCGGTGCGGCTTTGCCGAGACGCGCTCCTTCTCCCGCTTCATCCGGCGCGGCAATCAGGTTTCGCCGCTGGAAATGCGCAAACAGGGGGGCAGCAGCAGGCGGCCGGACCCGGTTTGCGGACAAACTGCCGATCCGGCGCGCGTCAAATGAACAGAAAACGGACATTTTGTCCGAAAGCGGGGCGCCGTCAGCCGGATTCAGGGCCGGATGGCCACGAATCCGGAGATGTTCCGGCTTCCCGGATCGGGGAGTTTTATTTGTTTGCGCCCGAAGGCAGGCCGCATTCGAAGCGGTTTTCTCCGGCCGCAAGCGTCCGGCTGCTGCCGTCCGGCAGCTCGACGCGGCCCGGCACGCCGTCGCCGATCCGGGCGGTCAGCCGGAACTCGCCGCCGTCCCGCTCCCATTCGACTGAAATCTGTCCGGACGGCGCCCGGTGGGACGCCTTCACTCTGTCGACGCCGGCGGCCGGAAGCGGCCGGAGCGTGACTTCCGAAAATCCCGGATGCTTTTCGTCCGGCACGATTCCGGCCAGATACTGCATCATCCACGCCGCGATATCGCCGAACATGATGTGGTTGCGCGACGCCTGCCCGTCCCAGTTCTCCCACAGCCCCGTCGCTCCGCGGGAGAGCCAGTGGACCCAGCCCGGGAAATCCGGCTGGGTCAGAATCCGGCAGGCCGTGTCGGCATAGCCGTTCGCGGCCAGCGCGCGCGGAACGAACTTTGCGCCGACAATGCCGAAATCGGCCCGGCAGCGGCGGTTTTCCATGTGTCCGGCCAGCTTCGCCGCGACTGCGGAGCGTTCTTTTTCCGGACAGAGGCCGAATTCAAGCGCGAGCGCGAGCGCGGTCGGTTCCCCCTTCGCATAGGTGCCGCCGCCGTGATAGAACGCTTTGTTGAAGGCCTCGCGGATTTCGGCCGCCAGCGCCCGCAGTTCGGCGGCGTCGCCGTCGCGGCCGAGCAGCTCGGCGCACTTGGCGACGGTGACCGTTTCGCAATAGCTGTAAGCAGTCGAAGTGACCTTCGTATCGACGATCCGCGAATGGTCGTAATGGCACCAGTCGCCGAGGCCGAATTCAATGATGCGGTTGTCCGCCAGCGTTTCGAGGAAACGGATGTACTGCCGCATCTGCCCGTAATTCCGTTCGATGATCGATCGGTCGCCGGTGTAGAGGTAGACGTTGTAGGGGATCAGGATGAATGCGCTGTCCCAGACCGGACCGGAACCCCAGTTGAAGCCCCAGCCGCCGGAGGGAATGATGCCGGGCAGCTGTCCGTTCGGGCGCTGCACGTCGGCGATGGTCTGAATCCACTCCGCATAGGACGACGCGAGGTCGAAATTGAAGAGCCCGGTTTCGGAGGCGAGCGATGCGTCGCCGGTCCAGCCGTTTTTTTCGCGGTGCGGACAGTCGGTCGGAATTCCGACGAAGTTCCCGACGAAGCTGCGGCGGGTGTATTCGAAGAGGGTGGTCAGCTCGCGGTTCGATGATTCGAAGGAGCCGATCGATGTGAAGCCGGTGCTGACGACTCTCGCCTCAAGCGCGACGATTTCGGCTGTCCCCTCTTCAACTGCAGCCTCGACGAAGTTGAAGCCGTGGTAGACGAAGCGCGGTTCCCACACCTCTTCATCGCCGCCCTTGAGGGTGTAGCGGTCGGTCTGGGTTTCGCCGCTCAGGATGAAGCTGCTGATGTTCGACTGGTCGATGTCGTCTTCGCCGTCGTTGATGAGTTCCGAATAACGGAGGCGGACGACGGCGCCGCGCTCCCCCCTGACCCGGATGCGCGCCCAGCCGGCGACCGGCTGGCCGATATCGTAAATTATGCCGCCGGAACGGCTTTTGAGTTCGCGCGCCGGTCTGAGAGTCCGTGTCACCCGGCAGGGAGGCATGACCTGTTCGGTGAGGACGCCGCCGGGACCCGGGATGATTTTCGCCTTCTCCCAGGCCGAGTCGTCGAAACTGTTTTCGGACCAGCCCGGAATCTCCTTCCGGGCATCGTAGAATTCGCCGTTGCGGAGCTGGGTGAACGTGATCGGCCCCGCTTCGCGCAGGCATTTCCAGCTCTCGTCGGTGCGGAGGGCGACTTTGCCGTCGATTTCGAGTTCGAGGATCAGCTTCGGATAGTCGTTCCACGACACTTTGTCGAAGTGCCAGACTTCGGAGGTCAGCAGGTTGTACCAGCCGGAGCCGAGAATGACGCCGAAGGTGTTCGCGCCTTTCCGGAGCCGGCTGCTGAGATCGTACTTTACATACCGGGCGCGGCGGTCGTACTGGGTGACGACGGGATCGAGCACATGGTCGCCGACCTTTTCGCCGTTCAGGTAAAGTTCATAATAGCCGAGTCCGCACAGATAGACGACGGCTTCGCCGCGGCCGTCCCATTCGAACGCCCGGCGGAAATACGGTGCGGGCCGGGCCGGAGCCTGCCAGTTGTTGAGACAGAAACCGGCGGAAATCCAATTCGAACTCCATTTTCTCTCGATATCGCACGAAATCATGACAGCATCCCCGTGATTGAAGGTTGATTGAAGTAAAAATACCGTGCATTCGGGCATTTGCAAGCCGGCGGGCGGAGAAATGAGGCGGAAAATAAAAGCGGAGCGCGGCAGGTCTGCCCATCCGTAAAGGCGGCGGGAAAGGGGCTCCGCGCCCCTTGGAACCCTGTGGGGACCGGGCGGCCCCGAACCCGGTTGCTTTGTTTTCTACAGTGCGGCCAGCAGCGCTTTCGAGAGTCCGAGTTCGTAGACGAGGTCGAGGATCGTGTAGCGTTTGCGGATCAGCTGAGCCGCCGCGACGCCGTGAACGTATTGACCGCTCTCCAGCCCGATCTCCGCCGGCGACGCCGGACAGTGCGCCGCTTTCAGCATCGCTTTGAGTTCCGCGAGCGGATAGAGCTGCTTTTGCGTCCGTTCCTTCAGCGCATTCCAGTTGCGGTAGATGAGTTCCCGCCGTTCCGCCAGCTTCTCCCCTTCGAGGAATTTGGACAGCGCGATCTCCTTCGCTTCGGCACCGTAGCAGCCGCGGATCAGCAGCGCGTCGATTTCCGCTTCGCGGGCCGCGCGCGGCAGTCCGGGTTCCGCATAGCGGCGCGCCTCTTTCTCCGTCAGCGAAAAGAGCGCTTCGTAGAGTGCGGTCGAGGCGACCGTGCCGACCGAAACTTTAAACCCGTGCGAGACGGAGTCGCCGTTGAAAGTCAGGTTCTCCATCTCCCATATGTGGCTCATCAGGTGCTCCGCGCCGGAGGCCGGGCGGGAGTCGCGGTAGAGCTGCATGGAGTATCCGGTCGCCGCCAGCCCCATGAAAACGCGCCTGACATCCGCCGGATCGGATAAATTGTCGCGGAGCGGCGTCTGTACCAGCTCCCAGACGTCCGGCCGGACCGGCTCCATTCCGAGCTGGTCGACGACGATCCAGTCGGCTCCGGCCGGAATTTTCGCCATGAGGTCCGCATAACCGGCCGCGAACATTTCGGGCGGCGCGCTGTCGAGCACGGCGGTGTCCGCGACGATCGCCAGCGGCGCCGGACAGGGCAGCGTTTTCTTGAGTCCGTCGACGTTCAGCGCCGCGCCGTACGAGGTGTAACCGTCCACGGACGGAGCGGTCGGCACGCAGCAGTAACGGACCCCCTTCACCCCCGAGGCGCGTTTGACCAGATCGTTGACCGTCCCGCCGCCGACCGCGACCGGCACGCAGTTTTCCGGGAATGCGGCCAGCAGTTCGTCGACATGTTCGACCGTCGCGTGCAGGATCGGCCTGCCGGGGAACAGATACGGCGCGCAGCGCCCGATTCCGGCTTCCTCGAAAATGGCGTTGAGCTTCTCTCCGGCGGCGGTCCAGGTGTTTTCGTCCGCGACGATCCACGCATCCGGGCCGGCACCCCAGTGTTTGCGCAGGATTTCCGGCGCATGGCGCAAGGCGTCCGCTTCGAGCACGAAGCTCTCCGTTTCCAGTCCGGGCGGGATGGTGATCAGATTCATGGCAATCCTCCAGCGGTTGATGTTTCGTTTTGTTTATTATAGTACGAAACTTTGTGGAAAACAAGTGCGGAACCGATCTTTTTATCACGGAAAAGAGTCCGGCTGTTTCCGACAGTCTCTTCCGGAAGAGTTCTGAGATATTTGCGCGCGGCATTCTTATAGTCAGACGATTTTATTTTTTTACGGGAAAAGCCGGCGGGAATTTGCGAAAAAAACGATCCGGCGATATATTACGGACTTGAGATTTTGCCCGTTACAATTTTTTCTCACAGGAGTTCATGCCATGGCCAGAGGGACCGTTGTTCAGAAAATCATCGAAGCGCATTTTGTGGAAGGCAGCCGCGAAACCGGCAAGCCCGTCGCGATCCGGATCGACCAGACCCTGACTCAGGATGCGACCGGGACCATGGCCTACCTCGAACTCGAGGCCATGAATGTTCCCGGCGTCAAAACCGAGCTTTCGGTCTCCTACGTTGACCATAACATGATGCAGAACGGCCCCGAAAACCGCAACGACCACCTGTATCTGCAGAGCGTCGCGGCTGCGAAGGGCGTCCGTTTCTCGCCTCCCGGCAACGGCATCTGCCACCAGGTCCACCTCGAGCGCTTCGGCGTGCCGGGCAAGACGCTGATCGGGTCGGATTCCCACACCCCGACCGGCGGCGGCATCGGCATGATGGCGATCGGCGCGGGCGGGCTCGACGTCGCTCTTGCGATGGCCGGCAAGCCGTTCCGCATTCCGTACCCGAAGGTCATCGGCGTGAAGCTGACCGGGAAGCTTTCGCCGTGGTGCGCCGCGAAGGATGTGATCCTGAAGCTCCTGTCGATCCTGACCACCAAGGGGAACGTCGGCTCGGTCGTCGAGTACTTCGGCCCCGGCGTGGCGACGCTGACCGTGCCGCAGCGCGCGACGATCACGAACATGGGCGCCGAACTCGGCGTCACGACGAGCCTCTTTCCGTCCGACGAATCGACCCGCGTTTTCCTGAAGGCGCAGGACCGCGAGAAGGATTTCGTTCCGCTCGCGGCCGATCCGGACGCCGAATACGACCAGGTCATCGAGATCCGGCTCGACGAGATCGAGCCGCTCGCGGCCTGCCCCTCCAGCCCGGACAACATCAAGTCGGTCCGCGAACTGGCCGGCACGAAGGTCGGACAGGTCCTCATCGGTTCCTGCACGAACTCGAGTTACCGCGATCTCGCCATGGTCGCCATGACGCTGAAGGGGCGCCGGGTTTCCGAATCGGTCACGCTCTCGATCGCGCCGGGCAGCCGCCAGGTGCTCGAGATGCTGGCCCGCAACGGCATGCTGGCCGACATCATCGCCTCCGGCGCGCGCATTCTCGAAACCGGCTGCGGCCCGTGCATCGGGCAGGGACAGAGCCCGGCCGACGACACGGTCAGCGTCCGCACCTTCAACCGGAATTTCGCCGGGCGCACCGGCACGAAGGGCGATCAGGCTTACCTGGTCAGCCCCGAAACCGCCGTCGCCATCGCGCTCACCGGCGAGTTCACCGACCCCCGCACCGCCGGAATCGAATACCCGAACGTGGTTGAACCCGAAGTGTTCGAGATCAACGACAATATGATTCAGCTGCCGGGCGGTTCCGGCGAGATCGTCCGCAAGCGCACCATCGGCGCGCCGCCGGTCAACCAGCCGCTGCCGGACGAGCTCGACGGCGTCGTGGTCATCAAGGTCGGCGACAAAATCACGACCGACCACATCATGCCGGCCGGCATCCATCTGAAGCACCGCAGCAATATTCCGGTCTATGCGAAGGTCGTCTTCGAGTGCTTCAACGAGGCGGGCAGGCCGACTTTCGCCGAACGGGCTTCGGCGGTCCGCGATTCCGGAAAAGCCGGGATTATCGTCGGCCGCGACAGCTACGGGCAGGGGTCGAGCCGCGAACATGCGGCGATCTGCCCGATGTATCTCGGCGTGAAGGTCGTCGCCGCGCTGGCGATTGAACGGATTCACAGCGCGAACCTCGTGAATTTCGGCATCGTTCCGCTGGTCTTTGCGAATCCGGCCGACTACGATTCGATCGGGGAGAACGATTCGCTGGTTTTCCACAGCCTGCGCGGGCAGCTCAGGCCGGGCGAACCGGTCCGGGGAGAGCTCACGAAGGCCGACGGCACAAAGAAGGAGATCGTCTTCAACCATCGCCTGTCGGCGGAGGACATCCGGATCATCCTCGCCGGCGGCATGCTGAATCTGTAAGGAGGCTGCCGTGGAAGCTCTGCCGTGCGCATGGCGTGAATTCCTGGGCGGTGAGCTCGATTCCGCCGGATTCGACGCGACCCTCGAACGGGTTGCCGCGGAGCGCGCGGCCGGGCTGCAGGTGTTTCCGCCGGAAGGGCAGCTGTTCACCGCGCTGCGCCTCACGCCGCCCGAAGCGGTCCGCGTGGTTCTGCTCGGGCAGGACCCGTATCATGACGACGGGCAGGCCGAGGGGCTGGCGTTTTCGGTGGCGCCGGGCGTGAAGTTTCCGCCGAGTCTGCGCAATATCTTCAAGGAGTATGCGTCGGACCTCGGGCGGGAGATTCCGCTCTCCGGATCATTGCGGAACTGGGCGGCGAACGGTGTGCTGCTGCTGAACAGCGTGTTGTCGGTCCGCGCGCACGAGGCCGGCAGCCACCGGAAATTCGGATGGGAGCGTTTTACCGACTCGGTCATCCGCTCGCTGAACCGGCGGGCGGAGCCGGTTGTCTTTCTGCTCTGGGGGAATTTCGCGATAGCGAAGCGGCCGCTGATCGACGAGTCGCGCCACCGGGTGTTCGAGAACGTGCATCCGTCGCCGCTGTCGGCGCATCGCGGTTTTTTCGGCAGCCGCCCGTTTTCGCAGGCGGAACAGGCGTTGGACGGCTGGAAATGGCCGGAACTTTGAGGATGTAAATGAATTTTGAACCGGTGAAGTGGCTCGGCGCGGCGGAACAGGGCGGCGCTCCGTATTTCCGTTGCGAATTCGATGCGGAGACGGTCGCCGGCGCGACGCTGGCGATCTGCGGTCTCGGCTGGTACGAGGTCTGCCTGAACGGCCGGAAGGTCGGCGACCATGTGCTCGATCCGATCGTGACGAATTATGATCTCCGCGCCCGTTATGTCGTCTACGATGTCGCGGCGTACCTGAAGCCGGGGCGCAACACCGTCGGCGTCGTGCTCGGCACCGGCTGGTATGACCATGTCGACGCCGATGTCTGGAATTTCGATCATGCGGCCTGGCGCGACCGGTGCAAATTCGCGCTGCATCTGCGGTGCGGCGGCGCGGAGCTCGTCTCCGGCGAACCCGCCGGCTGGAGGTGTACGACGGCCGGGCCGATCACCTTCAACTCCCTGCGGAACGGCGAATATTACGACGCGCGGCTCGAAATGGCGGGCTGGGCGGAGAACGGCTTCGACGATTCGACATGGCAGGTCCCGGTTCCGCTCGCGCCTCCGGGCGGTGTGCTCGAGGAGCAGACTTCGCCGCCCTGCCGGGTCATGCGGGTCATCCGGCCGGTTGCGCTGAAGCGGCTCTCCCCGACGCGGGCGGTGGCCGATTTCGGCGTGAACCTCTCCGGCTGGTGCCGCATCCGCGTCCGGGGCAAGGCCGGAGACACGGTCGAACTGCGCTACGGCGAACGGCTGTTTCCGGACGGGCGCGTCGACAAGGAGCACATCGGCAAATTCGTGCTCTCCGGAGAAAACCAGTGCGACCGTTACACGCTGCGCGGCGACGGCGTTGAGGAGTGGGCGCCGCGTTTCACGTTCCACGGCTTTCAATACTGCCAGATCGACGGGGAGCCCGAGCTGGAGTCCGTTACGGCGGAGTTCGTCCACACCTCGTTTGCGGACGCCGGGAATTTCGAGTCTCCGGATGCGGAACTCAATGCGCTGCAGCGCGCCGTGCAGGAGAGCTACCGCGGCAATTTCGTCGGGATTCCGTTCGACTGCCCGCACCGCGAAAAGAACGGCTGGACCGGCGATACGCAGCTTGCCGCCGAAACCGGGCTCTGCAACTTCGACGCCGCTTCGAGCCTCGAGCAGTGGCTCGATACGCTGGCTGACTGCCAGCGCCCGTCCGGCCAGCTGCCCGGCATCGCCCCGGCCTGCGGCTGGGGGTACAACTGGGGTTCCGGCCCGGCCTGGGATGCGGCGTTTTTCGTGATTCCGGAGCTGATTTACCGGTATACCGGCAGCGGGCGCACCTATGAAAAGCATTTCGACGGCATGCTGCGCTATCTCGATTACGCCGCATCGCGCGCCTCCGGCGACCTCGTGGCGTTCGGGCTCGGCGACTGGAACCATGTCGACAATGCGAAGATCGCCCCGGTCGAATTCACTTCGAGCGCCTACCTCATGCACTGCAACCGGCTGGCCGCGAAGTTCGCGCGGCGGCTCGGGCGCGGGGAGGGCGCGATGCTCGACGCGCGGGCGGAGTGCATGCGCGCTGCGCTGAATGCGAGGTACAACAACGGCGGCGGCAGCTTCGCGCATGACGAAATGACCGCCCTCGGCATGGCGCTCGTGTTCGACATCGCGCCGGAGGGGGAACGCGCCGCGGCGGCGGAGCGGCTGGCCCGGATCGTCCGCGACAACGGATACAAGCCGTATTTCGGCATTCTCGGCAGCCGCGCCGTTCCGCGCGCGCTGGCCGATGCCGGGTTCGTCGAAACCGCTTTCCGCCTCTTCATGCAGCCGGAGTATCCGGGGTGGATTCACTGGCTGCGGCAGGGGGCGACGACGCTCTGGGGCAACTGGCACGGCGAGGCGTCGCGGAACCACATCATGTTCGGCGACGTGAGCGCCTGGTGCTTCCGCTACCTCGGCGGCCTGGTGCCGGACGAGGCGCACCCGGGATTTTCGTCGGTGACGCTGCGGCCGCACCCGGTTCCGCAGCTCGACTGGTTCCGCATGTTCCACGACACGCCGCACGGCCGGATCTCGGTCGGCTGGCGCCGGGAGGGCGGAACGTATCAGTTCAACGTCTCGGTTCCGGACGGAATCGAGCATCATCTGGAGCCTGAAGTCGAATGAGTCTTTTCCGCCCCTGCATCGACCTGCACAACGGACAGGTCAAACAGATCGTCGGCTCCACGCTGACCGATTCCGGTTCGTCGCCCCGGACCAATTTCGTGGCGGAGCACGACTCCGCCTGGTACGCCGAGCTCTACCGGAGCGACAACCTGACCGGCGGGCATGTCATCAAGCTCGGCCCCGGCAACGACGAGGCCGCGAAGCGCGCGCTGGCGGCCTGGCCGGGCGGCCTGCAGCTCGGCGGCGGCGTGAATTGCGATAATGCGGCGGAGTGGCTCGAGGCGGGCGCCTCGCAGCTGATCGTGACGAGTTTCATTTTCTCCGACGGAGAACTGCGGATCGACCGGCTCGAGCAATTGTTCGACATCACCGGCCGGGAGCGGCTTGTGCTGGACCTCTCCTGCCGCCGCCGCGAAGACGGGAAATATTATATCGTGACCGACCGCTGGCAGAAATTCACTTCGACCGCGATCCATGCGGATACGCTGGCCTTTCTCGGCGATTTCGCCTGCGAGTTCCTGATTCACGCCGTTGACGTCGAAGGCAAGCAGGCCGGCATCGACGAGGAGCTGCTTTCGCTGCTTGCGGCGGAGAGCCCGATTCCGTGCGTCTATGCAGGCGGCATTGCGAACTTCGGCGACATCGGCAAGATCGAGCGGGCCGGAAAGGGGCGGATCGCCTACACGGTCGGTTCGGCGCTCGATATCTTCGGCGGTCCGCTGTCGTACTGCGAACTTGCTGCTTACGCGGGCCGGAAGTCCTGACCTGCCGGCCCGCGCAGGAGCGGCTTTCCGAAAGGCGGAAGGCTCCGGGAGCGGGCCGGGTAACCGCATGTACTCCAGCCGCTTGGCCGCGCGAAGGCGCGCGCGGGCGCAAAAAATGCAGATATTCCTTTGCAAATCAAGGCGGAACGCTTGTCAAAACGGGTGTGCCGCTGTATATTACTCCATTTGATGCCGATGACGTGATTGCAACGAATTTCATATATGGAAGCAGGAAGAAGTTATGAGCGATTTCGAGACCAGGGACATTCCCGTCAATATTGAAGACATCATGCATACTGCATATCTGCAGTATTCGCTGAGCGTCAACGTCGGGCGGGCGATCCCGGATGTGCGCGACGGCCTGAAGCCGGTGAACCGGCGCATTCTCTACGCGATGAAAATGCTGAACCTCGGCAAGTCTCACGCGACCGTCAAGTGCGCGCGCGTGGTCGGCGAGGTCATGGGTAAATACCACCCGCACGGCGATTCCGCGATTTACGACGCGCTGGTCCGCCTCGCGCAGGATTTCTCGATGCGCGCTCCGCTCATCGAGGGGCAGGGCAATTTCGGCAATATCGACGGCGATCCGGCGGCGGCCAGCCGCTACACCGAGTGCCGCATGGAGCGCCTCGCCGAAGAGATGCTTTTCGACATCGAAAAAGACACCGTCAACATGATCCCGAACTTCGACGAGTCGGAAAAGGAGCCCGAGGTGCTTCCGGCCAGCTTCCCGCAGCTTCTGGTCAACGGCACGACCGGCATCGGCGTCGGCATGGCGACCAGCATCCCGCCGCACAACCTCGGCGAAGTCATCGACGCGACGGTCTGTCTGCTCGACAATCCGAAGGCGACGGTCGACGAGCTCATGGAGTACCTGCCCGGCCCGGATTTTCCGACCGGCGCGATCATTCGCGGCCGCTATTCGATGCGCCAGTTCTACCAGACCGGACGCGGCAGCGTAAAGCTGCGCGCGAAGGCCGACATCATCGAGAAGGACGGCGTCGAGCAGATCATCATCACCGAGATTCCGTACGCGATCAACAAGGGGCAGCTCGTCGAGAAGATCGCCGAACTCGTGAAGGATAAGCGCATCACCGGCATCTCTTCGATCACCGACGTGTCGAGCAAGCGCGTCGGTCTCCGCATCGAGATCGGCGTCAAGCGCGGCGCGATGGGCAGCGTGATCCTGAACCAGCTTTACAGCCAGACCCAGCTCGAAACCGTGATCGGCTGCACGATGCTCGTGGTTGACCACAACCGGCCTCGCACGATGAACCTCGCGCAGGTGCTGCAGGCTTACATCGACCACCGGCTCGAAGTCGTGCTCCGCCGCGCGATTTTCGATCTGAACAAGGCCGAAGCGCGTTCCCACATCCTCGAAGGGTTGCTGAAGGCGCTGGCGAACATCGACGAAGTCGTGCAGATCATCCGTGAGTCGCGCAACCGGCAGGAGGCGCAGACGAACCTGATCGCCCGCTTCGCGTTCACGCAGATTCAGGCCGACGCGATCCTCGACATGCGGCTGCACCAGCTGACCGGTCTGGCCGTCGAAGTGGTTCAGGCCGAGTTCGACGAGCTTCAGGTCAAGATCGATTATCTGCGCAAGCTCGTGGCCAGCCGCGACATGCGGCTCGGCGTGATCCGCGAGGAGCTGATCGAGATCAAGAACAAGTACAGCGACCCGCGCCGTTCCGAAATCACGGTCGACGACTCCGACCTGAACATCGCGGACCTGATTCCGCGCCACAGCTGCGTGATCACCGTGTCGAATACCGGCTATATCAAGCGGGTTCCGAGCGACACCTACCGCACGCAGCACCGCGGCGGCAAGGGCATCATCGGCATGGAGACCAAGGAGGAGGATTACGTCGAGCACCTGTTCAATGCGGACAGCCACGATCTGATCTTCTTCTTCACGGACCGCGGTTTCATGTACTGGCTGAACGTCTATGAGATTCCGGAGGGTTCGCGGACCGGCAAGGGCAAGGCGATCGTGAACATGATCAAGGTCGAGCCCGGCGAGAAGATCTGCGCGATGCTGACCGTCTCTCCGGACGAGTTCGACGACCCGAACAAATACATCGTCATGGCCTCGCGCAGGGGCTACATCAAGAAGAGCGAGCTTGCGCTGTTCAAGAACCTGCGCCGCGTGGGGCTGCGCGCGCTCGTCATCGAAGAGGACGACGACCTGATCGGCGCCGGCATCAGCGAGAACGGCAACGAGATTCTGCTCTCTACCCGGCTCGGCATGGCGTGCCTCTTCGACCAGGACGACGAGCAGATCCGCCCGATGGGCCGCACGGCCCGCGGCGTGACCGGCATGCGCTTCAAGATCGACGGCGACTCCGTGGTCAGCATGGAGGTCATCCGCGAGCATGTCTATACCGAAGCCGAAATGACCGGTGAGGAAGGCGAAACCGAAACGGAAGTCGAAGTCGAAGTCGAGACGGACGAGGAAGGTCCGGTCTTCGGCAGCGGTCCCGAGGTGCTGGTCGTCACCGACGGCGGCATGGGCAAGCGCTCGTTCGTCAGCACCTACCGCAAGACGAACCGCGGAGCGAAGGGGGTCGTGAACATCAAGCTGCGCGAGGGTGAGCATGTGCTTGCCGTCGTGCAGGTGACCGACGACGACGAGATTCTGCTGACCACCGAGCGCGGACAGCTCGTCCGCATTCCGGCCAGCGAGATCCGCACGGTCGGCCGTGCGTCGAAGGGGGTCCGGATCATGAACCTCAATAACGGCGACCGGATCACCGGCGTCGCGAAACTGGTCAAGGTTGAAATCGAAAAGACGGCCGTCACGGTTGACGGCGAAATCGAAAACAAGGCCGACAATGTGTTGGCGGAAGCGGCAGCGATGCCGGAAGAACCGGCAGTTCCGGGCGAAGACGTTCCGGAGCAGCCGGGAGAAAGCGAGGAGTAATGCCCCGTCTCGATGAAATTATGCATGAACGTACGCGTCCGCTGCTGATGGGAATCGTCAATGTGACCGGCGATTCGTTCAGCGAGGGAGGCGCTTCTTCGCCGGCGACGGCGGTGGACCGGGCGCTGGCCCTTCTGGACGAGGGGGCCGACCTGCTCGACATCGGCGGGGAATCGACCCGCCCCGGCGCGGCGGTGATTCCGGCGGACGAGGAGTCGCTGCGGGTTGTTCCGGTGCTCCGCGAGCTCCGGAAGCTGCGCCCGTCGGCGATTCTGTCGGTCGATACGCGCAAGGCCGGGGTCGCCCGGGCGGCGCTGGATTGCGGCGTCGACATGATCAACGACGTTTCGATGCTGCGTTTTTCGCCGGATATGGCGGACGTGGTCGCGGCGTCCGATGCGGCGCTGATCATCGCGCATTCGCGCGGAACGCCGCAGAATATGAGGAATTCCGAGTTCCACGACTACGGCGACGATCCGGTCGCGGCTGTCGTCGCGGAGCTGGCCGGGGCGAAAGCGAAGGCGTTGGCCGCCGGCGTGGCCGATGAGAAGATCTATGTCGATCCCGACTTCGGATTTGCGAAGACGCCGGAGCAGGATTGGGAGATCCTGCGCCGGATCGACGAGCTGCACCAGCTCGGCCCCGTGGTTGCCGGCATGTCCCGCAAATCGTTTCTCGGGAATTTCCTCGAGCAGCCGGACCCGATGCAGCGGCTCGGCGGAACCGTGGCCGCGGCGCTCTACCTGGCGGACCGCGAGGTCGAAATCCTGCGGGTGCACGATGTCCGGCAGGTGAGCGACGCTTTGAGTGTCTGGGATAAGCTCCGTTGAACGGAGATGCGATATCGTTATAAGAGGTGAAGACGGGTATCATGCTGGATACGCTCGTTTCAGTGCCGAATGCGGTAATCATCGATTACCTTAAAATGTTTCTTGAGATCTTCATCCTGACGGTGGTGATCTACAAGACGCTGCATTATCTGCGCGGTGCGCGCGGCGCGTCGGTGCTGGCCGGAATCACGATTCTGCTGCTGGTGCTGACGCTGCTGTCGAAGAAGCTGAATCTCGACGTGCTGAACTGGCTGCTGACCGGCATCTGGGGGACGCTCGGCGCGGCGGTCGTCATCATCTTCCAGCCCGAGCTGCGCCGGGCGTTCGCGCAGCTCGGCAGTTTCAGCTTCTTTCAGGGCAAGCGGCGGCGTGAGATCATCACCGAAATCGTGAATGCCGCAGTCAACATGTCGCGCCGGAAATGCGGCGCGCTGATGGTGATCGAGCGGCGGATCGGGCTGCAGAATCTGGTGGACGACTCGGTCCGGCTCGATATCAAGGTCAATGCGATGGTGCTCGAGTCGATCTTTTACCCGAATTCGCCGCTGCACGACGGGGCGGTCATCATCCGTGACGACCGGATCGTCGCCGCGCGGGCGATTCTGCCGCTGACGCGGGCGGAGAATATCTCGATCCGGCTCGGCACGCGCCACCGCGCCTCGCTGGGGGTGTCGGAGGAGACCGACGCCGTCACCGTGGTGGTGTCGGAGGAAACCGGCGCGATCAGCGTCGCCTGCCGCGGCGTTCTTCACCGCGACCTGACCGGCGAAGAACTGGCGAATTATCTCGAAAAGCTCATCATTCTCGAACAGGACGACACGGATCTGGCCGAAACCGTCCAGATGCTCGAGGAACAGGCCGACCGGCGGGACAAGACCCCCGGCAAGGGAGGTGCGTGATGGACAAACGCCGCCGCCGTTCCGTTTTCAACTGGCTTTACATGCTCGTCCGCCGCGATTTCTGGCGGAAGCTCATCGCGCTCTTTTTTGCGCTGCTGCTCTATTTTTACGTTTACAACGAGATCCGGGCGCCGCAGAAGGTCGACAATGTGCCGGTCGACATCATTCTGCCGCCGGAGTTGATGGATGTGGATCCGAAGCCGCATTTTGTGACGCTTGAAGTCAAGAGCACCCGCAATTCCGGGGTGTCGCCTTCCGCGTTGCGCGGGCGCGCGCAGGTCGACTATAACCGCTATATTCCGGGCAAGCCGTATATCCTGACGCTGAAGCCGGAGGAGTTCGACTCTCCGCTCGGCGTCCGGGTCATTCAGGCCGACCCGCGGGAGATCACGCTGAATCTGCAGCAGCGCATGACGCGCGACGTCCCGGTGCGGGTCACGTTTTCGAACCGGCTTTCGAACGATTACAAGAGTTCGCTGGCCAGCTGCATTCCGTCGACGGTCCGGGTGACCGGGCCGGAGCAGCTGATCCGCGACCTGAAATCGGTGTCGACCCGCCCGGTTCCGCTTTCGGAAGCGGTGACGGAGGGATTCGAGTATGTTGCGACGCTCGAACCGCCGGCCGGGACTTCCATCTCTCCGGAGAAGGTCACCTGCCAGATCGACATCAGCCGGAATTACGAGCAGCGGACGTTCCAGTCGCTGCCGGTTGTGTTGCTGACCCAGCCGGGCGGCAAGCCGTTCAAGACCGAATTTCCGGGGCCGTCGCGGGTTGAAGTCACCGTGCGCGGCCTGGCCGGGTCGGTTTCGACGCTGCTTCCGGGCGAGGTCCGCCCCTATCTCGACATTTCGCATATCGACAAGCCGGGAATCTACGAGGTCTCGGCAGGTTGTTTCCTGAAGGGCGACGGGCTGGATGTGAAGGAGATCCGCCCGGCTCAGATGAAAATAAAAATCACGGAATAAATTCGTTCATTTTAAACCAAGAGAAGGATGGCCCCGAAGATGATTATCAAAAAGCTCAACACCATGTTTCACAAGCACAGCCGCTGGCTGTTCGGCGGATTTACGATTGTGATCATCATTTCGTTCATGGGGTTCCTGACGCCCGGCCAGTTCGGCTGTGACGGCTTCGGTTCGGGCAGCGGCATGACGGTGGGTACGGCGTTCGGAGAGAAGGTCACCCTCGGGGATCTCGAACAGATCAGGCGCGAAAACGATGTTCTGGCGCGGGCCGGAATGAGCATGGGCCGGGATATGGATTACTCCGAGGCGTTCCAGCGCTATTGTCTGGAGGTCGCGGCGCGGCGGCAGGGACTGGCCGTCGGCGATGCGGAGGTGATCGATTTCGTGAAGAAATTCCCGGTTTTCCAGGAAAACGGACAGTACAGCCCGGCGCGTTACAAGGAGTTCAAGGAAAATCTGGTCCGTGCCGGCGGCAGTGATGAGCTGTTCGTCGAGGCGCTTCGCGGCGTTCTCCTGTCGGCGAAGCTGCAGAACCAGCTCGGCTATAACCGGGTGGTCACGGACGGCGAGCTTGAGGCGTTCTACCGCCGCGACAACGTCAAGTACGACGTGAAAACGGCAATTTTCAGCACTGACGCTTACCTGAAGGATGTGAAGAACGATCCGGCCGCGATGAAGGCCTATTTCGACGAGCACGCCGGGAACTACCGGATCTCCGGCAAGGTCGCCGCGTTTCTGGTGGAGTTCCCGAATGCGCGCTATCTGAAAGAGGCCGAGGCGAAGGCGACCGATGCCGAAGTGAAGAAATTTTTCGATACCCGCCCGCAGCTTTTCGTGAAGCTCGCCAAGGACGGCAAGATGCCGGAGTTCGAGGCCTGCAGAAAGGAGGCGAAAGCCGAGTTCATCAAGGCCGCCTGCCGCGATCTTGCGATGCGGCATGCGTATGAGTTTGCTGCGGCCGCGTACGATGCGGTCAGCGAAGCCGGCGACGGCCGGGCCGAGGTGTTCCGGAAGCTCGCCGCGAAGGAGAAAGCCGAGGTGGTCGATACCGGTCTCGTCGACTTCAATGCGCCGGCAATCGGCAAGATCAGCTCCCCCGAGCTGTTGCAGAATCTGATCGCCGCGTTCGATAACCACTGGGTGACCAACCCGGTGGCGGCCGGTGAGAGCGTGTTCGTCGGTCTGGCCCGGGAGCGGATTCCGGAGAAGGCGGCGACGTTCAACGAGGTTTCCGCGCAGGTTGCCGCCGATTACCGCAATGCCGAAGCGACCCGGCTTGCGACTGAGGCGGCCGCGAAGGCTGAGGAATCGCTCGCCGCGATCGAGGACGGCACTGCCCGTCTGAAGGCGTTCAATGAGCTCAAGGGCTGCACGATCAGGGAGTTTCGTTTCTCCCCGGCCGGGGAGTTTCCGCCGATGGAGCTTTTTCCGTCCGCCGGCGCCGCGATGCGGCTGAATGTGGACGAGGTGTCGAAGGTGCTTCCGGCCGAAGGCGGCCCGCAGCTTGCGATCCTGCTGAAGCGCACGCCGGCCGACATGAAGGATTTCGAGTCGAAGAAGGAGCAGCTGCGTTCGAGCCTGGGCAATATGAAGCGCGAGCTCTCCATCGGTGTTTTCGAAGAGGAGTTCATGACCCAGTGCCAGCTTGATCCCAAACTGGTCCAGCGTTGACCGCCGGAGGGTGTGAGAGGAAATGGCTGACAACACATCGATAGAGGAGCGGTGTCCGGGGACGTGCTGCGAGGGCGGTTTCGCCCTGGGACGTCACATGACGGTTGAGTTTTACGATTGCGATCCGAAGGCGCTGGCCGATGCGGAGCTGGTCAAGACGGTTTTCCTGCGTGCGGCGGAGAAGTCCGGCGCGACGGTGATCGACGCGAACTTTCACGAGTTCGAGCCGCAGGGAGTCAGCGGGGTCGTGGTGATTTCGGAATCGCATTTCGCGGTTCACGCCTGGCCGGAGCACGATTACGCCGCGGTGGATCTGTTCACCTGCGGCGACAAGGTCGATTTCGAGGTGGCGATCGACGTCATTGCGAAAGGGATCAAATCCGCGCAGTGGATCGTCTCGAGCGTCATGAACCGCGGCATCGTCGGGAATAACGGCGTCGAGCGGCTCGTTCCGGTCATCGAGGGGCGGAACTGCCGTTTCTCGCTGTCGTGGGAGGAGCGGTTCCTGTCGAGCCGGGCGCATGCGCTGTCGGCGTCGATCGACATCTACGAATGCCGGGCGCCGTGGATCGGCAGTTCGGAGGCGCTGCGGAAATTCGCGCTTGATTTTGCGGAGAAGCTCGGGCTCGAGCCGCGCGGCGAGTGGCGGGTGAACCCGTCCGAGGCCGGATTTTTCGCCTGGGTGCTGCCGTTGAAGGACGGCGGCCTTTCGGGCCGGATCGACCTGGCCCGCAAGGCTGCCTACCTCGATCTTTTCGTCGCCGGATTCTTCGATCCGCGCAAGGCGGCGGAGTTCGCAACCTTCGAACTCGGCGGAAATTATTACAGGATGCAGCCGCACGTGCGGCAGTAACGAATACAGTGCGCCGGTGCGGCGCTGAAAGGATACGGATTTATGCCATTTGAACGCGGTAGTGTGACTTTTTCAATGTTTGAACTCAGCGGGGAGCTGCCGGAGGATCTGCTCGGGCTGTTCGCCGCGAAAAAGGCCGGTCCGCTCGATTCGGTCGATTCGGAGCCGCAGTTCGGCTGGGTGACCGGTCATCACCTGCTCGATACGACGATCGACGAAGCGTCGGCGCAGCTCGGCGGCTGCTACTTCCTGACGCTGCGCCAGGCGGTCCGCAAGATGCCGGGGGCGCTGCTGAACGCGATCTGCAAGCGCGAGGAACAGGCCTACATGAGGGCCAACGAGCTCGAATATGTGTCGGCCAAGATGAAGAAGCAGATCCGTGAGGAGGCGCTTGAGAAGCATATCCAGAAGATGCCGCCGGCGCTTTCCGGGATTCCGATGGTGCTCGATCCGAATGAGAAACTGCTTTTCGTCGGCGCCACGAGCCGGACCCAGATCGATCTTTTCATCGACAACTTTTTTCAGGCGACGAAGCTCGAGCCTCTGCAACTGACGCCGGGGCTCATGCTGGAACGGGCGTTCCAGATCACCGAGGCGACTTTCCCCGTACTGAATATCGCGAATTTGCCCGGGAGCGGCGCGGAGCCGGCGATCGGCCGCGATTTCCTGATGTGGCTCTGGTTTTACAGCGAGACGATCGGCAAGCTCCAGCATCCGCAGTACGGCGAATTCGACATCCTGATCGAAGGACCGCTGACCTTTGCGGACGAGGGCGAGGCGAAGGGCGCCGGCGAAACCACGGTCAAGAAGGGCGACTCCCCGCTTCGCAGCGCCGAGGCGAAGGCCGCGGTTGCGGTCGGCAAGAAGCTCAAGAAGGCGAAGCTGAGCCTGACCCGCGAGAAGCAGGTCTGGAGCGGCACCTTTGATGCGGACCAGTTCGCGTTCGGCTCGTTCAAGCTGCCGGAAGGCGATGCGCTGACCAACGAGGATGAGATCTTTGCCGAGCGCGTGCAGAACCTCATTGTGTTCCGCGAAGCGATGACGCTCTATTTCAGGAAGTTCGCCGAGACCATGATGGGGCTCGAATTCCCGAAGTTTGAAAATGAAATCCGTGAATGGGCGAAGAACCGTGATGCCATCTGACCGGATCGGAAACCACCCCGAAGATGCGGAGATCCGCTTTTTCACCGGAACCTGGGAGCTGTATCCGGCGGAGGAGCTCGCCGCCGCGGCGGTTGTCGAACTCGACCTCGGCTGCGGAGTCGGCTCCTACACGGCCGAACTTGCGAAGCGTTATCCGGAGCGGAAGATCCTGGCGGCCGACGTCATGGTCGGGCGGCTGCGCAAGCTTGTGAAGCGCTGCCGCCGCATGGGAATCGGAAACATGACCATATTGCGGACCGAGGCGCGCCATCTGGTTGCTTTCATGCTGCCGGATGAATCGGTCGACCGGCTGCATCTGCTCTGCCCGGACCCGTGGCCGAAGGGGCGGCACAGCGGCCACCGGCTGCTGACCAGCGATTTTGTTTCGCAGTTGCATAGGGTGTTGAAAAAGGACGGGATTTTTCACTTTTCGAGCGATGACGAACCGTATTACACGGCCGTGCGCGGCGTCCTGGCCTCTTCGGGGCTTTTCGTCGAAGCGCCGGAGGCGATCGCCGACCTGGCCGGAATCCGGAGCGATTTCGAGCAGCGATGGAATGACGAAGGCAAGCCGGTGCATCATATCGCCTGCCGGCGCATTCCGCGCCTGGCGCACACGATCGGCCATTGACGGCGGCGGGCGGCGAGGAGGCTTTTTCCCGCCTTTCTTGCCCCCCGGCTGTTGCACTTTGGCGAGAATGGGTTATAGTAAAGTCCTTATCCCCGTCCGGCGTCGGGGCAACGTTTAACGGAAATAGATGGATACGATGAACATTTTTCAGGAACTGAAGGCACGCGGTTTCTGCTACCAGCAGACCGACGAAGAAGCGATCGAGAAACTTCTGAGCACCGAGCGGGTCAAGTTCTATGTGGGGTTCGATCCGACCGGGAACAGTCTTCATGTCGGCCATCTGCTGCCGGTCATGGCCATGCGCCTCATGCAGAAGGCCGGGCATATTCCGATCGTGCTGGTCGGCGGCGCGACCGCCCGTATCGGGGACCCCTCCGGCAAGAAGACTGCGCGACCGATGATGACGCTCGAAACCATCGCCGAAAATGTCGCCTGTCTGCAGAAGCAGCTTTCGCGTTTCATCAGAACCGAGAACGGTGAAGCGCATTTCGTGAACAATGCGGACTGGCTCTGCAAGATCGGCTATATCGATATGCTGCGCGAGGTCGGAACCATTTTCAGCGTGAACCGCATGATGGCGCAGGAATCGGTCAAGTCGCGCCTTGAGGACGGGCTGACCTTCCTCGAATTCAACTACTCGATTCTGCAGGCGTACGACTTCATGGTGCTGAACCGCGATTTCGGCTGCAAGCTCGAGATGGGCGGCCAGGACCAGTGGGGCAATATGGTTGCGGGGACGGAGCTGATCCGGCGCAAACTCGGCCGGGAGGTTCACTGCATGACCATTCCGCTGCTGATGGACAGCAACGGCGAGAAGTTCGGCAAGACCGCCGGCGGAAACAACGTCTGGCTCGACGTGAATCGCACGAGCGTGTTCGACTACTACCAGTTCTGGCGGAATTCCGACGATTCGCAGGTCGAGAAGCTCATGCTTTACTTCAGCCCGCTTCCGGTCGACGAGATCAGGCGGATCTGCGATCCGGCCGGCAACATCAACCGCGCGAAGGAGATTCTCGCGTATGAGGCGACCTGCCTCGCCCACGGCGAAGAGGCGGCGCGCGAGGCGTTTGTGACCGCCGGCACCCGCTTCGGTTTCGCGGACCCCGAATGCAGAGTTCAGACGACGAGCGGCATTGCGAAGGTCGACCGCAGTTCGGTGCAGGCCGAGCTGCCGACCGCGGCGGTGACGGCGGCGGAGCTCGACGACCCGGCCGGGCTTTCGATCCCGAAGCTTCTGGTGCTGGCGGGACTGTGCAAAACCAACAGCGACGGCCGCCGTCTGATTCAGGGCGGTGCGGTCAGCATTGACGATGTGAAGGTGACCGATGTGAATGCGAAGATCACGCGGGAGAATTTTGCGGACGGTTCGTTCGTTCTGCGGGCCGGCAAAAAGAATTTCCGCCGGGTGGTTCTCGAACAGTAAGGTATGCGGCAGAGAGGCGGCGCCGGCCGGTTTCCCGTTCCCGCCGTTCTCTTTGTCCGGGCTTGAAACGGGGAAGGAGTACCGAAATGACGCCGCAGTTTTATATCGCAGCAATGTCGGAGAAGCCGGAAGGCGGAATCTACCGTTACCGGATGCGGGAGAATGCCGTTCCGGAACAGGTCGGCTTCACGCCGATGCCGGGGGTGAACTATCTGGCTTTTTCGCCGGACCGTAAATTCATGTTTTCGACCTGCATCATCGACGGGCAGGGCGGCGTCGCGTCGTATGCGGTCGGCGAGGACGGCGCGCTCACGTTTCTGAGCAGCATGGCTTCGGGCGGGAAATCCGCCTGCTACGTCATCACCGATCCGGCCGGGGAGTTCCTGTACTGCGCGAACTATTCGACCGGGGACTTTTCGGAATTCCGGCTCGACGGGGACGGCCGGATCGTCGAACGGACGCAGCTGGTCCGCCACGAGGGCCGCGGGCCGAACGTCTCGCGGCAGGAGGGGCCGCACACCCATTTCACGAATATGACGCCGGACGGGAAGTATCTTGTGGTTATCGACCTCGGCGTCGATGCGCTGTATGCGTACCGGCTCGACCCCGGTCGGGGAATCGACGCCGCAAACCCGAAGGTGTCGAAAATGACGCCCGGCGACGGGCCGCGCCATCTGGTCTTCGACCGGTCCGGACGGATCGCCTATCTGGCCAATGAGCTCGGCAACAGCGTGACTTCGCTGACCTATGACGACGGGGTTTTCACGGTCATCGGCAAGGTCACCACGCTGCCGCGCTTTCAGGAAGGGGCGACGAAGGTCGCCGCCATCCGGCTTTCGCAGGACGAGCGGTTTCTCTTCGTTTCGAACCGCGGCTACGATTCGATTGCGGTTTACGAGCTCGACGGAAAGGGCGGCATGAAGCCGTTCGATCTGGTGCTTTCGGGCGGCTCGAGTCCGCGCGACATCAACTTCCTGCCCGGCTGCCGGTGGTTCGGCGCGGCGAACGAATTCTCCGATACTGTGTTTTTCTTCGACTGCGACGGCCGCGGCAGGCTGACGCCGAACGGGTGTGTGCTGCGGCTGCCCCGTCCGCTCCACATCTTCTGGTGAAGCGCGGCGACGCGGCACGAACTGTCTGATTTCCGCCCGGCCTCTTATCCGTGCCGGGCGGACAGCGTCAGGCCGGTCCGGCGCCCTGTGCCCGGGGACAGAGGGCGGGTGCCCTTTCCGGTTCCTGCGGCGTGTTCGGTTGATTCGTCGGCAGATTCTTAAAATTTTTCTTCGGTGATGAAGCCGGTTGAGCTGCCGTGGGCGACGATTTTGCCGTCATCATTGAAGACCTCGACGCGGTAGACGCAGGTGCGGCGGCCGCGGCTGACCTCCGTCGCCTTGGCGCGCAGTTGCCTGCCCACGCCGGGACGGATGAAGTTGATGTTCGAATTCAAACCGACGGTACGGAAGCCGTGCGAATTGGCCGCCCCGGCAAACGCGAGGTCGGCGAGGGTGAAGATCGAGCCTCCCTGCGCAATGCCGAGGCCGTTCAGGGAATTTTCGGTGATGTCCATCACCGCCTCCGCATATCCGAGGCGCAGGACGTCGATCCGCATGCCGTTGTAGCGGCAGAATCGGTCGTCGTTGTTGAGCAGAGCCTTCAGAGCATCCATTTCCATATCAGAGTCCTCCTCCTGAGTTGACTGTCCGCTTACTATACACCGCGGCGGAACTATCTGCAAAAAAGATTCGGAGAAAATTGAAAAGCGCCGCCGCCGGTGGTATAGTATCGGGATTTTTATTGTTGAACCCATAACTCAGGAAAGCGACGCAATGGATACGGAGACGCGCGAAAGTTGGAGCGGCAAACTCGGTTTCGTTCTCGCCGCCGCCGGGTCCGCCATCGGACTCGGCAACATCTGGAAGTTTCCGTATATCACGGGCATGAACGGGGGAGGCGCGTTCGTGCTGGTTTATCTCGGCTGCATCCTGCTCTTCGGGCTGCCGCTGATGCTCTGTGAGATTGCGATCGGGCGCAAGACCGGGCGCAATCCGTACGGGGCGTTCAAAGCCCTTCAGGTCAAGCGTTCCCGGATGGCGGACGCCATTGCGGTCCTGCTGCTGCTCGGGTCGCTGTCGCTGGCGGGGGCGGGACATTACGGCTTCGCGGCGGTTCTCTTCGGCGCCGCGCTGCTTTTCCTGTGGCTCGGTTTCGCGGCGGTCGGGCTGCTGTCGCTCATCACGGCGATGATCATTCTGTCGTATTACGCGGTGGTCGGCGCCTGGATCGTCGATTACGTCTATCGTTCCTTTTCCGGCGGACTCCATTTCACGCAGGTTTCCGAGGCGGCGGAGGTGTTCCGCAATTACCAGGATACGGAGCCGGGCCGCATCGCTCTTGAACTGGTCATCTTCATGACCATGACTGCCGGCATGATCATCTTCGGCATCCGGAAGGGGATCGAACGCTGCTCGAAGGTGCTTATGCCGCTTCTGCTCTTCCTGCTGCTTGCCGTGATCGTGCGCGGCGTGACGCTGCCCGGCGCGCGGGAGGGCATCCGCTTCTTCCTGAATCCGGATTTCTCGAAACTCAGTACGGCGGGTGTCCTGGAAGCGCTCGGCCACGCTTTCTACTCGCTGAGCCTGGCCATGGGCATCACCATCACCTACGGCAGCTATCTGCGCAAGGATGAGAACATCTTCTCCACGGCGGTCTGGGTCGTCGCGCTCGACACTGCGGCCGCGCTGCTCGGAGGGCTCGCGATTTTTCCGGCCGTCTTCGCCATGCAGCTCGCACCGGATGCCGGGCCGGGGCTGATTTTCAACGTGCTGCCGGCCACTTTCTACCGGATTCCGGGCGGCATGGGCTGGGTCTGGGCCGGACTCTTCTTCCTCATGATGACCATTGCGGCACTGACCAGCGCGGCGGCGCTGCTCGAAAGCGGCGTGACTTTCCTGATGGACCAGTTCAAGTTCCGGCGCGTGCCGACCGTGCTCTGCACCTACGCCGGCATCACGCTGCTCGGGTTCCTGACCTGTTACAGCACGAACCACTGGGACAATCTGCCCGGCGTGGACCGGTTCGTCCGGAACGTGTTCAACGTCCGGACCGGCTCCTGGTTCGACCTGCTCGACAAGCTGACCTCCAACTGGATGCTGCCGCTGCTCGGGCTGCTGACCGTGATTTTCGTCGGCTGGATCTGGGGCGCGCGCAAGGCGGGCCGCGAGCTTCGCGAGGGAACGCACGGGTTTGCGGACGAGAACCTCATCACGCTGCTCTCCGGTTTCCGCGGCGAGCCGCGGTATATGGACTCCGCCAATTCCGGTCTGACCGTCCTGACGCTCTGGGGGCTCCTCGTCCGTTACGTCGCGCCGGTCATCATGGCGACCATCTTCATTCAGGTCATCACTGCGTAACGAAGCCGGGCGGCCGGCTGTTCCGCACCGGGGAAGGGCGACAGGTTCTTCCGTCCCCCGGATCGGCCTTCACTTCTCCCATGCCGCGGTTCCGCCCCATCCGGAGCTGGTGAACCGTTTCGGGGGCCGTCTGGTCATCGCCTGTGACGGGATGCTGCTGGAGCTGTAAACGGTGCTGCGTATGCGGATTTCAGCGCGGCCGGGCCGCTTCGGCCCGGACCGCTTCGAAGAGCCCGTTGCCGGAGAGCGCACAGTTCGGGTTGTGTTTCCGGTAGTTTTCGAGCGCATTGCGCAACTCCTCGTCGGGGAGTTCGAGATCGCGGAAGAACATAGCGAGGTCTTTCACCATATATTTCCTGAACACACAGCCCGGAACCGACAGAAAACGGCAACTGGCGACGTCGATCCAGACGATGTCGATTTTTCCGTCCCCGAGCGGTTTCCAGAGGAAGTTGAACACCCGGACCGCCTTGTGGAAGCAGTGAATCGAATGGAGCCCCGCGACGTAGACCAGATTCCGGTCGATGAACTCCTTCTGTTCGGGCGTTCCGCGCAGGCTGCCGCCGGGCAGGAACTCCCGTCCGTCGACGTAGCCCTCCGCGAACCGGGTGGCGAGAAACGAACGGTTCAGGCGGAAATTCCTTCGGTCATCTCCTGCGAAAAGCAGCGTTGCCATCGGGATGCCGAGCGCGGTGAAGGCCCGGTAGTTCGCCGCTTCGAGCGCGGTTTTCGAACAGCGCAGCGCATAGCGCAGCGGCTTGATGCCGGCGTAGTCCTTGAAGGCCAGCGTGATGCCGCCGTATTCGGCCGGGAGCGTAACTTTGCGGACCGCTTTGTTGCGGGTTTTCCAGATCACCTCGCCGCCGGCGAACAGCTCCGGCGCCTCGAAAAACGCTTTTTTCACCGCCTGAAATCCGGGCTCCGAGTGAAACCAGCTCGAACCGAAACGGATGTGCATTTCGGAGAGAGCCCGGCGTTTCAACTGCCCGGGATTGAGGTTGCCTGACTCTCGAATCATGCGATCCCTTTCTGATCCCGCCTGAAAATTAATTATTGTTCATCTGAATTTAATCGAATTTTCATAAAAATCAAGTCGGGGACGCTGTTTGAGCGGACAATTTCCCGGATTCCGGCCGAAAAACGCTCTTGCAATTCCGCCGGGGTCACGGTATACTAAGGAGTGCGCAATTCCGCAAACAGAAAGGCAGAGAAATGGGAATTCGTTTTTTGTATCCGGAGGGAAAGCTTAAGGCGCTCACCATGAGCTATGACGACGGCGTCGTACAGGACCGCCGCCTGATCGGACTCTTCAATACGAACGGAATCAGGGGAACGTTCCATATCAACTCGGGTATTCTCGACTCCGGCAACCGCGTCGCTTCGTCCGAAGTGAAGACGCTTTACGCCGGCCACGAGGTGTCGTGCCACACCGTGAGCCATCCGTTCCTCGAACGGCTGCCGCGCACCGAAGTCGCCCGCGAGATTTACGAGGACCGCCGGCGGCTCGAGGAGCTCTGCGGCTATCCGGTCATCGGCATGTCGTATCCGTTCGGCACCTGGAACAGTGAAGTCATCGACATTGCGAAGAGCTGCGGGATCGTCTACTCGCGTTCGACGCGGACCAGCGGCGGCTTCGGCATCCCGCAGGAGTTCATGGCCTGGGATGCGACCTGCCACCACCGCGAAATGCTCGAGAAGGGGGACGCCTTCCGCCAGAACGACCGTTATCCGCTCGCGCTCCTGTACATCTGGGGACACGCCTACGAGTTCGACAACGACAACAACTGGTGCGACATCGAAGAGTTCTGCCGCATGATGGCGAATCTTCCGAACGTCTGGTACGCGACGAATATCGAGGTCTGGCGCTACCTTACGGCGATCCGGAGCCTCGTCACCTCCGCCGACGGGCGCATGGTTTTGAACCCGTCCGCCACGGCCGTCTGGTACACCTGCGACGGAAAGGACGGCGTGATCCGTCCCGGCGAGACGCTGACGCTCGGCTGATCTCCGTCAGGCGCGGTGCTTGGTGCGGGCGATCAGGTGGTCCTGGATCTCGGGCGGAATCAGCCTGAACAGCTGGGAGTAGCCCGCGACCCGGACCGGGATGTTGCCGTAATGCTCCGGGTCCCGCTTCGCCTGTTCGAGCCGTTCGGCCGAGACGACGTTCCACTGCATCTGCCCGACGCCCATGGCCAGCGCGCTTCTGAGCAGCGCGATGAAGCGCCCGGCACCGTTTGAACCCTCGAACAGGCTCGGGTGCAGGTCGATGATCGCGGCCGATGCGCCGCCGGCTTCGCGGTGCGGCTGCTTCGCGAGCGACCGCAGCAGCATGGTGACCCCTTCCCGGTCGCGTCCCTGATGCGGCGAAAGCGAGTAGGCGAGCGGTTCCCCCGCCCGCCGCCCGTCCGGCATGGCGCCGACGGCTTCGCCGAAATAGACGTTGTTGTAGAAGCTGAACAGATGCACGAAAAGACGGTTCCCCTTTTCGCTCCAGCGGTCCATGAGCGCGATGAAGCTGCGCGACAGCTCCGCGGCGATCCGGTCGGTTTCGTCGTCGCCGTTGCCGTACTTCGGCGTTCCGGCCAGCAGCTGGCCGCGCAGGGCTTCACCGCCGGAGAAATCGTGTTTCAGGGCATCGAGCAGGACTTCGGCCGGAAGCTGCCGCGATTCGAACACCTGCCGCTTCAGGACGGCCAGGCTGTCGGCCGTGTCCGGCACGCCGAGCAGGCAGATGGAGTGCCAGTTGTATTCCGCGCCGCCGTCGGTGATGTCGCGCCCGCGTTCGAGGCAGGACGGGGTCAGCAGCGAAAAGGCCGGCAGCGAGCCGAAGAGGCGCTGGTTCCGCTCCTCGCGCCGGCAGTGGTAGACCATGCGTGACGCCATATATTCGATGTTTTGTTCAAGCCTGCGCATCAGCTCGTCCCAGGAGCCGATGCCGGCCAGGTCCGGCGACTCCGGCAGCAGCCGTTCCCCGGTCCGGGGATCGCAGCCTCCGAAGAGGGTCAGTTCGAGAACGCGGAGCAGGTTGAACCAACCAGAAACCGCATGGCTGTTCGCTTTGCCCGGAATGGTCAGTTCGACGCAGCCGATCGGCGCGTAATTGCGGGCGTCCTCCGGCGCGACGCCGCGGTTCGCAAGCGCCGGGATAAAGCAGTCGTCGTTGAAGAAGAACGGGATGCCGCCGCCCTTCAGCACGAGTTTCGCACACTGCATGAGAAAATCGTCCGGCGTTTGTGAGGTGATCCGGACCGACAGGTCGCGGATTTCCCCGAACCGTTCGGTCGCTTCGAGGATGATCCGGCTCATTTCGCAGAGCGCCGGCTTCCCGTCTGCATCGACTCCGCCGAGCGTGATCGCCTGTACGTCGTAGGGCAGGTAGAGCCTGACGGCGAGTTCGATCATCCAGCCGACCGCCTCCTCCCGCGTGATGAGGTTTTGCGCCCGGTCATGTTCGTAATAGGGCTGGAGCAGCCGGTCGAGCCGCCCGATCGAGTTCGCGTTGATGCCGTCGTCCGCGCAGGCGATCAGGTGGCCGAGCCAGAGCAGCTGGACCGCCTGCGGAAAGCTTTTTGCGCCGGTTTCGACCGCGAGGCAGTTCCGGGCGGTTTCGGCAGCTCCGGCCTGGCGGGCAAGCTCGGCGTGGCGACGTCCGAACAGGAGTCCCGCGTCGCAGACCGCCAGGGCGGCACGCAGGAAGTTCTCGCGGCGGACATAGTCGCAATTGTGGAGCGGAAAACGTTCGAGCTGCCGTTCGGCCAGGCGCCGGAGCCCGCCGAAACCATGCTTGAGCAGGAAGCCGTAGTCGCGGACCGAGTGGTTTTCGACCCAGCCGACTGCGGTGAAGACCGGCGCTGCTCCGCCGGTTCCGGCGGGGAGGGCGGGCCAGCCGCCGGCCATGCCGGTCCGGCTTCCCGGTGTGCTTTCGCCGGGGGAGACGGCGGAACGGCAGCTTCGCAGCTGCCGGGCGGTTTCGCGGAGCTCCGCGAGCCGGAAGTCGCCGAGTTCATCCAGTTGCCGCTGCTTCTCCTCGTCGCCGCCGTCCCGGTCGTCTCCGAAGAAGTGGTTGAAGTGCTCGCCCGCCAGCAGGGAATCCGGGTCGAAGGCGAGCGGCATAAGTTTTGCCGATTCGTATATGGTCATGGCGCGAATCTGGCTGAGCGAACGCTCCGGCGTGAAGGCGAGAAAGCGTGCCGCGTCGCGGAGCATCGGATTGGGCGCGGACGGGAAGGAGCCGTTTCTCTCTTTGATTTTCCGGAGAAGAAGCTGTTGACGCGGATTCATTGCAACCTCCATGGTTTTGTGTGCAATGATAGAATACCGCGGCAACCTGGAAATTTCTTTGGCGAAAATGCCAGATTCTTGTCTGTTCGTCTATTTTTTGCGAATCTGGCCCGGTGTCGTTCCGGTGATCTGGCGGAAGCGGCGTGTGAAGTGGGGAACATCCGCAAAGCCGTATTTCGCGGCGATCTCCTTGATTTCGAGCCGGGAGTAAAGCAGGTCGGATTTCGCCGCCTGAAGCTTCCGCTCGACGAAATAGCGCTGAATGCTCTCCCCGGTCGCTTCGCGGAAGATGCGGCAGAGCAGGGCGCGGCTGACGCCGACCCGCGAAGCGAGTTCGCTGATGCGGAGATTTCCGGACAGATGTTTCGACAGCTCTGCGATGGCAGCTTCGACCGCCCGGCGGTGGAATTCGCCGGTCGCCCGCCCCGGCGACAGAGACAGGTTGCGGTGCAGGACGGCGAAGAGCTTCAGCAGTTCCGACTTCCGTTCGAGTTCGGCTTCGACGCCGATTCGTGAAGCCGCATCAAGCAGCCGCAGGAAGCACTGCTCGTAGGCCGGACGGTTGGCGAGCTGCTGGTACGGCGGCAGTGTTTCGGGGTACTTCTCCTGATTGCGGCACGCTTCGGGAGGCACCGGAAAGGGACGGTACGACCGTTCGTTTTCCCGCAGGTCGAAATGCAGGTTGTACATCCGCACCCGCACGCCGGGGTCGAGCGTAAAGCGGTAACCTTCGCCGGGGCGTACGAAAAAGAGCATTCCGGGCCGGATCGGAACGGTTTCGCCGCGCAGTTCATAGCTGCCGGAGCCCTCCCGGAAATAGTGCAGCGCATGGTCGCCGAGGCAGGGCTGCGCAAAGAGCCGAACCGAATCCTCCACGGGGAAATCGTGGGCGAGCCGCAGCCACGGGGAACAGGGCTGCGGCGCGGCCGGAACCGGAGTGGAAATGAATCGCTGCCCGTTCACGTTTCTCCTTCTCCTCCGGTTGGGGACGGTGGTCAGTAGGCGGCGGAAAAATCTTCTCCCGCGCCGCGGCGGAACACCTTGATCCGGCGCGCTGCGCGGTCGATCGAAACCATGCTCCAGGCGTCTTCGCTCTCCGTCCCGAATTCGCGCTTCGGGGCGAAGGTTTCGTTCTGGTAACAGAGCGAGGAGAGGAAGCTGATCTCCGTAAAGCCGCGCCCGGTCCGGACCTCGTCGAAATGTTCGTGTCCGTACAGGTGCGCGATGAAGTCGCGCGGCCCCTGCCGGGTGAAGTCCGCTTCGACCGTATGGACGAGGTCGGCCGGATCGGCCGGCGACGGGAAGCACGGATGGCGGTCGAATCGGAACGGACACTCCTTCACGTCCGCGGCGGAGGAGCGATAACTCCGTCCGGTCCGGAACGCATTCAGCAGTTTCACCATGATTTCGCCGTTCGGCAGGAAGCCGAGGCTCATATGACTGACCGCCAGCAGCCCCCAGCCGGGCAGTTCCGAAAAGTCCAGCGCCGTATGTGCGACGAATTCGAGTTGCGCCTTCGAAAAACCGTGGTCGTTGATCGTGTAGTATTTGAGCGTTCCGTCCGGCCGCGGCGAAAACGGCAGGTCGACCGTGTTCAGCATCAGCAGCCGGATCTTCTGTGCCGGGAAGTCGACGTAAAAACAGTTGCTGACACCGGGCGCCGCGACGGTTCCGGCCGGGAAGCCGTCCGGATAGACGAGGCCCTGCCACTCCGCGCCGCTGAAGCCGTTCGATGCATCGGCCGGTTCGGCCTTGCAGTAATAGGTGTTGTCATCGTGGTTCCCGAGCGCGAACCAGACCGGCAGCCCGCCGGAGCGCATCGCTTCGGCGGAGAGCGTGATTTCACGCTGCGTCTGCTTTCTCGGCCGGTTGCCGTTGCTCATGTCGCCCGCATTGATCAGGAATGCGGCACCGCATTCCCGCCCTGCCGCGGCGAAGTTCCGCATATGGGCGAGGGAGTTCGCGCCGTAGCCGCGAAGGTCGCTGTTCTCTTCGAAGTGCGTATCGGTGATGAAACCGAACAGAAGATCGTTTGCTCCGGTGTTTTCCCGGACGTGCCGACAGAATTGTTTCATGAAAATCAAGCCAGTTTTCCGCCGCTGTGGGCGCGGGTTGCTTCGTCGTGGAACAGGATTACGGGATCGCTGACGTTGGCGTTTCCGTTCAGGGTTTCGATGTAGCGGCAGACCGCGTAAGGTTCGGACTTCCGCCGGTAGGCGGCGAGCCACTCCGCCGTCTCCTCTTCGTGTTCGGGCGGGCGCGGCCAGATGAATTTGCGGCCGTGATGGCGGATGCGGTACGGCTTCGGCGTCAGCCGCGCCCGGAAGCACTTCTGGGCGTCGCAGAGCGTTGCATAGAGGTAGTCTGCGCCGAACCGGCGCATGAGCTTCCGTGTTTCCGGCGAACCCGGCGTAAAGCCCTTCCCCTGTACGATCAGCCGGAAGCCGGCGCAGGTCCGGTAGACCCGGATCAGGCAGGAGGCGTACTCGGGACGCGCCGCGGCTTTCCGGATCAGGCCGAGCGCCCACTCCTCCGGCGCCGGACGCCGCCTGCCGGCCAGCAGAAGGCCGAGCCCGGCCAGCAGCGGCACCGGCCGGAAACCGTCGATGTCGACGAAGACCAGATTCTCCGAATTCAGCACTTCTGCGCCGTACCGGTTCCGCGTGACGATGTTCTGCGGCGACAGCTCCCGCACGATCTCTTCGCGGATCGGCTTGGAGTCGTACTCCCAGTCGACCCGGCCGCCGTCGATCCGTTTCTGCACGTCGGCGAGAAGCCGGTCCGCCAGCCGTCCGGCCTCTTCCGGCGACTCGTTCGAATAGCCGTACACCCGGGTCGGCTGCGGCACGCCGCCGTTCGGCATCCGGATCTCTCCGTATTTTTCGACCCAGTAGCGGTAGATTCTCATTCCGGCCCAGCGCTCCCTTACTTTTTCGCTTTCAGGAAGGCTTCGATGAATTCGTCGATCTCTCCGTCGAGCACGCCGGCCGTGTTGCTGGTTTCGACCTCGGTACGGAGGTCCTTCACCATCTGGTAGGGCTGCAGCACGTAACTGCGGATCTGGCTGCCCCAGCCGTTCTCCATCTTTTCGCCGCGGATCGCGTCGGCTTCGCTGCGGCGCTTCTCCTCTTCGTATTCGTAGAGTTTGGCTTTCAGCATCTTCATCGCGGTGGCGCGGTTCTTATGCTGAGAACGCTCGTTCTGGCAGCAGACCACGATGCCGGTCGGCAGGTGGGTGATGCGGATGGCCGAGTCGGTCGTGTTCACGTGCTGGCCGCCCGCGCCGCTCGAACGGTAGGTGTCGATCCGCAGCTGGGTTTCATCGATCTCGATATCGATGTCGTCGTCGAGCTCCGGGAAGACGTCGACCGAGACGAAACTCGTGTGGCGCCGCGCGTTGCTGTCGAACGGGGAGATGCGGACCAGCCGGTGCACGCCCTTTTCCCCCTTCATATAGCCGTAGGCGAATTCCCCCGTCACATGCAGCGTCGCGCTTTTGACGCCGGCCTCTTCGCCGGGCTGAAGGTCGATGACTTCGTCCTTCCAGCCGCGCCGTTCGAAGAAGCGGCGGTACATGCGCAGCAGCATGCTGGCCCAGTCGCATGACTCGGTGCCGCCGGCACCGGCATGCACCGAGAAGTAGAGGTTGTTCCGGTCGAACTTGCCGGAGAGAAAGCTCATGATCTCCATCCGGTCCAGCGACTTCAGCAGTCTCCGGTAGGCGATTTCGGTCTCCTTGAGGAACTCTTCGTCCTCGCCGGCCAGCTCGAGGGCGACCGAGTAATCTTCGATCTCCGACTCGAGCTTGCGGAACGGCTCGAGCAAATTCCGGCAGGCGGAGAGCTGGGAGACCGTGTTCTGCGCGGACTCCTTGTCGTTCCAGAAATCCGGCGCGGACATTTTCGCTTCAAGTTCCGCCATCTCGGCTTTGCGGTCGTCGATGTGCAGGAACTCGTGCAGATGCTCGATCCGGCTCTTGAGCTCGCCTTCCGCCTGACGCAATTCGTCGATGCTCATCATTTCTTGGCTGCCTCCAGTTTCCACATATCGTCCAGCAGGTGCTGGATGTCGTCGAGACACGCGCCGCAGGCGCCGCCCGCCTTGCAGTAGTGGGTCACGTCCTCGGCCTTGTGGAGATTGTTCTCCTTCGCAACCTTCAGGATCTTCACGTCGGTCACGCCGAAGCAGTTGCAGACGATGCGCCCCTCGTGCTCGTGGTCATCCTCGAACGGACTGGCCTCGCCCTTGTAGTTGCTGATCGCCTTCTGCAGCGCTTCCATGCCCATGACCGAGCAGTGCATCTTCGCTTCGGGCAGGCCGCCGAGCATTTCGGCGATCTCCTGATTCGTCACTTTCGCTGCTTCGTCGAGCGTCTTGCCCTTCACGAGTTCGGTCAGCGCCGAGCTCGACGCGATCGCGCTCGCACAGCCGAAAGTCTTGAATTTCACGTCCGCGATACGGCCCTGGTCATCGAGCTTGAATGTGAGTTTCAAGGCGTCGCCGCAGGCCGCGTTGCCGACCTCGCCGACCCCGTCCGGATTCTCGATCTCCCCGACATTGCGGGGATGCAGAAAATGATCCATTACTTTATCGGTATAATTCCACATGCTGCCACCCTCCTCTTTTCTTCAGAGATACTTTGCGTTCTCTGCTTCGATTTTCCGTTTCAGCAGGGGGATCGCCTCCTCGACTGCGATCCGCTCCGCATCGCGGCTGCCGCGGAGTTTGAACTCCGCCTGCCCGTCCGCCAGCGTTTTCGGCGAGACGACCAGCCGGAACGGGATTCCGAGCAGGTCCGCGTCGCTGAACATCGAGCCGGCCTTTTCGCCGCGGTCATCATACAATACTTCAATTCCGGCCGCTTGCAAGTCGGCATAAAGTTTTTCGCACACTTCTCCGACGTTGTCTTTGCCCGGATTCACGGCGCAGATCTGCACCTGGTACGGCGCGATCGACAGCGGCCAGATCGGGCCGTATTCGTCGCTCGACTGCTCGATCACCGCCGCCATCGCGCGGCCGACGCCGATGCCGTAGCAGCCCATGACCATCGGCCGCGCCTTGCCGTCGCGGTCGAGGTATTCGCAGTGCATCGATTCGGTGTATTTCGTGCCGAGCTGGAAGATGTTGCCGACTTCGATGCCGCGCGAGAACACCAGCGGTTCGCCGGTCAGCGGGCAGGGGTCGCCTTCCCGCACGGTCGCGATGTCGGCGACCAGGCACTCGGCTCCGGCCATGTCCCGGTCGAAGTTGAAATTCTTATAGTGGTAACCGGTCTCGTTCGCGCCGACCACGAGGTTGCCGGATTCGGCGGCGGAGCGGTCGATCACGATTCGGACCTTCTTCCCGTCGATGCCGACCGGACTGGCAAAGCCCGGAACCGCGCCGGCCGCGAGAATCGCCGCGTCGTCCGCGAACTTCAGCTCCGGAATCCTCACCGCGTTGCCGAGTTTGGTTTCGTTCACTTCGAAGTCGCCGCGGATCAGCACGAAGACGAGTTCTCCGGTGCGGGCGTCCTGATAGAAGACCGCCTTGCCGGTGTTCTCCGCTTTCACACCGAGAAAATCCGCCACCTCCTCGATGGTTTTGGCGCCGGGCGTATGGACCTTTTCGAGCGGCAGGGGTTCGCCCTTGTCGAACTTCCACGCCGCGACCGCGATTTCGCGGTTCGCGCGGTACGAATGGTCGGAGTTCGTGATGACCGTATCCTCGCCGCAATCGCAGATCGCCATGAATTCGTGCGACACCTTGCCGCCCATCATGCCGGAGTTCGCCTCGATCGACAGCACGTTCTTCATGCCGAGCCGGCGGAAGATCCGCACATAAGCTTCGTGGCAGCGGACATAGTACTTCTCAAGATCCGCCTGGTCGGTGTGGAAGCTGTAGGCGTCCTTCATCGTGAATTCACGGACCCGGATCAGCCCGGCGCGCGGACGCGCCTCGTCGCGGTATTTGGTCTGGATCTGGTAAAGCATGACCGGCAGCTGCTTGTAACTGTTGATCTCGGTGCGGACAAGATGGGTGATGCCCTCTTCATGGGTCATCGCAAGCAGCATCGGCTTGTCGTTGCGGTCCTTGAAACGCAGCAGCTCCGAACCGACCGATTCATAGCGGCCCGACTCCTGCCAGAGCTCGGCGGGCAGCACGACCGGCATCAGGACCTCCTGGCCGTCGACGCGGTTCATCTCTTCGCGGATGATCTTCTCGATCTTCGCGACGATCCGCTTGCCGACCGGCAGCAGCGAATAGATCCCGGCGGAGACCGGGCGGACATAGCCGCCGCGGATCAGGAATTTGTGACTGACCGTCTTGGCGTCTTTCGGATCTTCCTTGATCCGGCGCCCCACCAGTTGACTCATTCTCATATTGTCTTATCCTTCAGAAAGGTTGTTTCTTTTCTCACACCACCGCGAGCCCGAGCGCCATCAGGAACATTCCGGCGACGAGCCCGTACAGCGACCAATGCTCTTCCCCGTACTTGTGCGCCATCGGCAGCAGGCCGTCGAAGGTCACGAAAACCATGATTCCGGCCACTGCCGCGTAGATGATCTCCAGCACCGCCGAGGTCAGGAACGGTGCGAGCACCAGATAGCCGAGCAGCGCCCCGGCCGGGTCGGCCAGGCCGGTCAGACTCGCGTACCAGAACGCCTTGGCCCGGCTGCCGGTCGCGTAATAGACCGGCACCGACACAGCGATTCCCTCCGGGATATTGTGCAGCGCCATGGCGAGCGCAACCGGAATGCCGAGCTCAAGCCCGCTCAGGCTCGCCGCGAAAACGGCCAGCCCTTCCGGGAACTTGTGAATTGCGATCGCGGCCGCAAAACGGATTCCGGCGCGGTGCAGCTTCGCGTAGTCGGGCGGATTCTGTTTGTCCATCTCCTCGACGGACTTGGTTTCGTGCGGGTTCGCCGGTTCCGGCACAAGCCGGTCGATGATGCCGGCCAGAAGCATGCCGCCGAAAAACGCCCCCATCGACAGAAAGGCGCCGGTTTTGCCGCCGAACTCCTCCCGCAGCGAAAGGTTCGCCCCGGCCAGGAGCTCGACGAACGAAATGTAGACCATGACGCCGCCCGAGAGGCCGAGCGCCACGGAAAGCATGCGGGTGTTGGTCCGCCGGGTGAAAAAGGCCGCCGCCGCCCCTGCCGCCGTGGCCAGCCCGGCCAGCGTGGTCAGAAGAAATGCGCCCCATACCGATCCGGCGAAGATTTCCATTGCCCGCTCTCCTTATATCTGTTCGTGCTCCACGAGTTCGCGGTGAAGCGCCTTCTGCGCCGTCTCGAAGTCTTCCCGGTCGATGATGAACTGCATGTTGACCTGCCGGATGCACTGGTCGAGCGCGAGGACGTTGATCTTCGACTCGGCCAGCGCCTTCGCGGCGCGATGCAGGAACCCCGGCAGCTTCATGTTCGTGCCGATCACACTGACGATCGCAACCTCGCGTGTCGAAATCTGCGCTCCGTGAAAATGCTCCTTCAGCTCCTTCAGGCACTTGTCGAGGTTCTTCGACTTCTCGGACACGAAGTGCGTGATGGTGTTCGCGTTCGTGTTCTTGGCGATATAGCTGATCTTGTTCTTTGCGAAACTCGCGAGGACGTTGTAGTCGTAGCCGGGTTCGCCGACCATTTCGGGGTCGAACACTTCGATCGCGAGCACGTCGCGGCGGCCGCAGATCATATCGACGCGCGGTGTCGGCGCGACGTAATCGCGCGAAATCAGGGTCCCCGGATTACCCGGATCGAACGCATTCGCAACCCGGATCGGAATTCCGGCCAGCTCCATCGCCTTCGATGCTTTCGGATGAATTGCCTCCATCGCCATGTCGGCGAGCTGGTCGGCGATATCGTAGTTCGTATGGCCGATCGTGCGGACCTTGTCCGCCCCGATCAGCTTCGGGTCGCCGGTCGAAAGGTGGAACTCCTTGTGGATGATCCCCTCCCGCGCTCCGGTCACGACTGCGAGCTTGCTGAAGGTGATCTCACTGTAACCGCGGTCGAATTTGGCCATGACTCCTTCCTTGCACTTCGCATAGCCGGTCACGATCGGCATGCAGCTTGCGAAGTCGAGACCGGCGAGATGGCCGGAAATGGTCTCCTCCATCGAGTCGGTGTCCTGGTCGCGCCAGCCGGAAAGATCGACGAAGACCGCGTTCACGCCGCGTTCGCGCAGGATCAGCGTGGAGTTGAACGCGCTGTGCGCTTCGCCGATCGAACTCAGGAGTTCGCGCGCCGCCGGGAGGTAGTCCTCGCGGTGGAAGTGGCCGAAGCTGCGCAGCTGCATCAGGTGACGCAGGCAGTTCTTGACGCCGTCCATGCGCTCGTTGACGAAGTCGTCCGCCGCTGTCTGATCGAGCCCGAGTTCTTCGAACGAGCGGTTCAGCCGGATCATTTCGTTGCGGGTCTCTTCGAGCTTGTTCTCCCAGATCCGGTCGCCGGCCGCGAAACTCGCATAGATGCCCGGCTCGGCGGTCTTCTTGTTTTCAAGCAGAAGGTTCGTGATGCCGCCATAGGCGGAAACCACGAAGATGCGGTTGTAGAGCTCCGCTCCCCTGCGGCTGCCGATGAGGATATTCTCCATCAGCTCGCCGAAGCGGGTCATCGAGGTCCCGCCGATTTTTTCTACGGTATGCTGTCCCATCGTCTGTGGATATCCTGTTGCTTAAATGTCTTCGATCCGCATGAGCTTGACCGGAGACTGGTTGATCGAGAGCGTATCGATTTCGCCGAGCGCGTTCCTGACTTCCCGCTCGTTGGCCTTGTGGGTCAGGATGACGAGCGGAACCGCGCCGTCGGCGCCGTAGCGTTCGTGCTGGATCAGGCTCGAGATGCTGATGCCGCGGTCCGCGAGGATCTGCGTGATCGACGCGAGCACGCCCGGGCAGTCCTTGACCATGAAACGCAGGTAGTAGCGCGACGAGATGTCGTCGATCGCGGCAACCTGCTCGAACTGTTCGCCGGGGCGGAAGGCCGGAATCCGGCGGACCGAACCGGCCGCGATGTTGAGCGCCACGTCGGTGATGTCGGCGACGACGGCGCTCGCCGTCGCGCTGCGACCGGCGCCGCGCCCGTAGAAGAGCGTCTGGCCGACGGCGTCGCCTTCGACCATCACGCCGTTGAACACGTCTGAAATATTCGCCAGCAGCGTGCTTTTCGGGATCAGCGTCGGGTGGACGCGCATCTGGACCTTGCCGTTGTTCGACTTGATGATCGCAAGCAGCTTGATCCGGTAACCGAGTTCGTCCGCATAGCGCAAGTCGTCCAGCGCGAGATCGCGGATGCCTTCGACGAAGACCGGGTCCATGCCGAACCAGCGGCCGAAGGCCAGAGACGCGAGGATCGAGGTTTTGTGCGCCGTGTCGAATCCGTCGATGTCGAGCGACGGATTCGCTTCGGCATAACCGAGCTTCTGCGCGTCGGCCAGCACGGTATGGAAGTCGGCCCCCTCGTTTTCCATTCGGGTCAGGATGTAGTTGCAGGTGCCGTTCATGATGCCGTAAATCCGGCTGATGCGGTTCGAGACCAGGCCCTCGCGAAGCGCCTTGATGATCGGGATTCCGCCCGCGACGCTCGCTTCGTAGCAGACGTCGACGCCGGCTTTTTCGGCCGCGTCGAAGATCTCTTTGCCGTGCAGCGCGAGCAGCGCCTTATTGGCGGTCACGACATGCTTGCCGGCGCTGATCGCCTCGAGAATGAATTTTTTCGCAATGGTCGTGCCGCCGACGAGTTCGACGACGATGTCGGACTCCCGGATCGCCACGGCGGCATCGGTGGTCAGAAGTTCCCGCGGCACCGCGACACCCCGGTCGGTGGTGATGTCGAGATCGGCGATACGGGTCAGAACGAGTTTGACGCCGGTGCGCTTGGCAACGACTTCACTGTTCTTGAGAATGTTTTCCGCGACTCCGGCACCGACCGTGCCGAATCCGATAATTCCGACTTTTACTTCTTTCACGTTCTGTTTCCCCGTTTCCCATCAGATGTTTATAGAGAACTTTCGTCAAAATGACAATATAGCACTCCGAAGCCGTTTTGTAAATATGCGCTTCTCTCTTTTTGACGAAAATCAGTGGATTTCCGACCGGGAACGCAGCCCGGCGGAAAAAAGTGCGGCAGGCGCCGGTGCCGGCGGCGGCTTCGCCGCCTTGACGTGTGTGGAGAGACGGGGCCCTCTCTGTCCAATTGCATCAGGGGACCGCTTACTGTGTCGGAATGCGCTCCGGCAGCGCCATGGCTTTGGGGATGCACGCCCCTTGCGGGGCGCGGTCTTTTTGCGCATACGCGCAACAGACCGTGTACGCTGCGCGGCAAAATTTCATTTTGCTGATGCAGCTGTTTCGCTTCGCGTACAGATCGCCTCCGGCGGCCAAGGCGCTTCGCCCTTGGAACCCGACCGGCGAGGCGCCGGTGCCGGCGGCGGCTTTGCCGCCTTGACGCGTCTGACGGACAATGTCTTGTGTCTTTACAGCAGGTCCGAATACGGAACCTTGAGGAAGAAAAATTTCCGGACCGAATCGATCGCCAGGTACAGTTTCTCCTCCCCGTCATCAGCAAAGCCGTGCGGATAGGCCGCCTGAGGCAACGCCTCACCGCCGTCCCAGAAGCCGTCCCATGTGTTCGGATTCTCTTTGTTCAGCCGGGCCAGCGGCAGCTTCTTCGACCAGTTCGCGCAATTGTCGTTGCTGATCCACAACTCCAGCACGTCGCGTTCCCTCCGCTCAGGCGTGCAGACATTGTTGACAAGCACGTGGCGGCCGCGGATTTTGTAAATCACGAATTTTGTGCCGGGATTCGGAATCGCGGAAGGCCGCGCGGTGCTCCAGCTTCGTCCGTAGTCGAAACTGTCACTCTCCCAGAGGACGGCATCCGCGTGTTCGTAGCGGACGAACATTTTCAGGTGTCCCGGCTCAAGCTCGGTCACTTCCGGTTCCCACGCATGGCCGGGAGTGGCGACCGCGCCGTGCAGGGAAAACGTTTTTCCGCCGTCGGTCGAACGGATTACTCCGGAGGTATAGAACGCATCGGGCGCGTTACAGGCTGTCCAATCCGACCGCTGTTCGAGCCAGTAAACCGGAAAGAGCCAGCTGCCGTCGCTCAGGACCTTCCCCTGCCGGACCGAGAAATTCGGCGGTACTCCCGGTATTGAAACCGGATTCGTCCAGCTTTTTCCGTTGTCGTCCGTGAAGGTCATGAAGGCGCGCAGTTCGGCGTAGGTCGTTTCATGGCAGAAGGTCTGGAAGACCGCGAACGGCCGGGAGGTTTCCGTGAAAAGTTCGGTCCCCCAGGTGCAGCGGAACGGATGTTTGAACAGGAGTTCCGGTTTCGACCAGCTCGCGCCGTCGTCAGTGCTGCGGATCACGGCCGCCACGTTGTCCGGATGCGGCTCCTTCGTGCCGCCTGTGTAGACGAGCGAGACGATCGAACCGTCCGGCATGCGGCGCGGCGTCGGTTCGCGGCCGAACAGAAAACGATCGTCGGCTTTGAACATGAGCGTGGCGGGGTAGGCGAATTCGATCCGGTCGGTGTGTTCCATTTTTTTCTCCTGATTTCGATTTCCGGGTTGCATTCTTCTTAATTATACGCTATTTTCCAACAGGAAGCAATTGCAGAAAACCAACCGTTTCTTTCGAATTTCGACACTATGAATGAATTCGGCGACGAACGCAAGCTGAAGCTCGAAGGGCTGCTTGATCCGGAGACGGCGGAGACGGCCGCGCGGATCATTCTCGATGCGGAACCGATCGTGCTCGGCATCACCTTCTGGAACTGTTTCCGGCCGTGGGACGTTCCGGAGAGGCGGATCTGCGACAACTTTTTCTTCCTGACCGTTTCGGGGGAGGAACGCGTGACGGTGAACGGAGAGGAACGGATTCTGCGCCGCGGGGATGCGATGATCGTGCCTGAATTCATCCCGCACTCATTCGGACTTGCCGACGGCTGCGGCGCGTCGCAGCATTTCATCGCCCACGCGCTGACCGGGGATGTCGCCGGGGCGAATCCGTTCGGCTGTTTCGCTTCGCCCTTCCTGCATCCGGAGCACACGGAGGCCGTGCTGACGCGGCTGGAAACGATCGTCGCCGTACGCAACACATCGCCCGATGCCGCGCAAAGCGCGATGAAACAGCTGTTCAAGGAACTGATGCTCGAGGAGGCGCGGGCGGGACGCTTCCGCTTTTCGGTTCCGCGGCGGAACGACGGGCGCATTGCGTTGGCCCTTGCGTACATCAACGCGAATTTCGCAGGCAGCATCGCGGTTGCCGACATCGCGGCGCATGTCCGGCTCGGCGAAGTGCAGTTCCGCAAACTTTTCCGGCGCGAAGTCGGCATGAGCCCGGCCGCCTGCCTGCAGCGGACCCGGCTGGTTCACGCCGCCCGGCTGCTGGCACGGTACGACCTGCCGCTCGCCGAGGTGGCGGAACAGTCCGGATTCTCGAACGAGTGCTACTTTTCGACTGCTTTCCGCGCCGCCTTTGCACGCACGCCCGGGCAGTATCGCCGCTATATCCGCGGCCGCTGACCGGATGTCGTTTCAGACGCAGTGGCGGTGCCGGTTGATGATCTCATCCTGCAGCTGCGGGTCGAGCGCAGTGAACTTCGCGGAAAAGCCGCCCACCCGGACGATCAGGTGCCGGTAGGACTCCGGATCGCGCCGCGCTGCGCGGAGCTCCTCGACGCTCGTAGTGTTTCCCTGGAAAATCTGCCCGCCGGTGGCGATGAAGCTGCGCAGCAGCCCCTGCAGCACGTCGAGCCGGGTCAATCCGCCGGAGAGATCCCACATCGAGGCGACACCGCCCGGGGCCGCGCCGAGGTCGAGCCGGTTGGCCGACTGCATGGCCGTGCCGATGCCGCGGGTCATCGAACTCGAATGCGGCGTCATGCCCTGCGCGACCGGGACGCCGGCCTTATGGCCGTTGGCCGAGGCGCCGAGCGCATTGCCGGCGATCGGGCTGAAAACGAAGCTCATCAGCATCGGCTTGACCTTGCCGCCGAAGCGGTTGGAAAAACCGTCGTAAATGGCGCAGACGTCGCGGAACAGCCGGGCGGCCATCCCGTCGGCCTCCGGGTCGCCCTGGCCGAATTTCGGCAGTTTGAGCAGCCGGAGGCGCAGGAGCTCATCCGATGCGAAATTGCTTTGCAGCGCGGCGAGCAGACCGGCCTTGCCCGCGATTCCGTTTTCGAACACGGCGTGTTTCAGGGCATACAGACTGTCGGCGGCATCCGGCAGGCCGATCGGAGTCGAGCCGTAGTCGTTGTAGCGTGCGCCGCCGTCGTTGAGATTCCGGGCACGCTCGATGCAGTCGGAAACCTGCGCGGAGAGCAGGAAGGCCGGACGCAGCCGCGCCGCCTCTTCGCTGAACAGATCCATGCAGCGGAAGGTGAAGCCGAGCGTGGTTTTCAGATTGCCGAGGAAGGCGCCGTAAAGCTCTTCGAAGCTGTCGAACTCCTCGAGGGTGCGCCGGTATCCGGACAGCATCCGGCAGCCGGTATTCAGGCAGATGCCGCCGTTCAGCGTGAGCTCGAGGATTTTCGGGACGTTGAAGAAGCCGGTGAACAGCAGATCGCAGTTCATCCCCTGCGGAGAAAGTTCCATGCAGCCTCCGCACATATACATGGCCGCGTCCTCCGGCGCGACGCCGCCGCGGACCAGCGCCGGGACGATCGAGCGGTCGCTCAGGATCTGCGCCATGTTGTGCCCGTCCTTCAGGTACTCCGCCGCGAGTTCGAGCAGGGCCGGAGGCGGATTTTCCGGAATGCGGATGTAGACGTGCGGCGTGGTGACCGCGAGCTTCATGATGACGCGCACCATGATTTCGGAGAGCGGGTTGAACGCGCTTGAGCCGTCCGGACGGCTGCCGGCGACCATGATGGTTTCGATCCCCATATCCTTGCAGTAGTTCCGCTCATGCATGCGCAGAAAAAGCTCGGCGACCTTTTCCGTCGCCGATTCGACGGTCTCCCGCCCTGCGGCGAGGTCGCGTTCGAGGTACGGCCAGAGAAAATAGTCGAGCCGCCCCGGGCCGTTGCCGCCGTAGGGATTCTCGAACATGGTTGCAAGGTAGGAGAAATGGAACGCCTGAAGTGCTTCATGGAAGGTCCGGGCCCCGTACCGCGGCACCCGGCGGACCAGCGCAAGCTTGGCGCGGAGCTCCCGGCGGCGGACTTCGGTGCGGCAGCTCCGCAGCGCCTTTTCGAGCTTCTTTGCGTGCAGGTCGTTCCAGGCAAGCATCGCTTCGAGCAGAATGCGGCAGCCCTCCAGAAATTCCCGCCCTTCGGCGTCGGCTTTGCGGTACGATCTTCCGATTCGCCGCAGCAGCCCGGTGACGCCGGATTCGAGAATCCATTCGTAGCGCCAGCCGACATGGCCGGGCGCGCAGGACGCATAGGTGACCCACGACGGGTTTTTTCCGTCCCGGTCGGCGCCGGTCAGTTCGGCCAGGCCCGGAATTTCGCGCCGGGCGCGTTGTTCGGCGACGTAATTGCAGTCGAAATCCCGCCAGCGCGGATCGAAATCGCTGCCGCCGAGGTCACCGCAGTATTCGGTGTAAAGCTGTCCGGCCAGATAAGGGCCGCCGCCGGTGCGCACCGGCGTGTGCAGTAGCGCATATGCGAGCGAACGCGCCTGCCGCTCGCGCAGCGGCAGGCCGGCGAAACGCCCGAAAAACGCCTCGGTAATGCGGGCGCGCTTGCGTTGTTCGGGGGGACGGGCGGCGCGGCGCTCGGCCGCCCGGAGCTGTTTGATCGGGTCGAATTGATTCATGATTCCAGATTCACCATAAGATCAGGGTTCCGAATTGGCGCGGGTCCTTGCGGGGACCGATTCCGCTGGTCCATTGCAGGAAGCCTTTGCGCACGGCTCCGTCGTTGTCGTTGACGAGGAATGAGAAGCCGAGCTTCATTCCGCGCTTCGGCTTCACGCCGAGAGCGCTCCACGGCAATTCGATGTCGTAACGGGTAATTTCACCTTCACGGACCGCCTTGAACACGGCCTGTTTTTTCAGTCTTTCCGCCATGCCTCCCGGCGCGGCGAAAACGGAGAATTCCGGGCCGTTGCGGGTCAGGCCGAAGCACAGCTCGTAGTCGTCGTTGTCGTAGTTGACCGACCGGTTGCACAAGGTGTCGATGCCGATCTGGACCGAGTCGCCGTCGAACAGCGGGCCGTCCGCCTTGAACGGCTGGTGGTGGACGTCGTCCGTCACTTCGAGCGACAGCCGGAGCGAAGTGTCGTTCCATGCGGCGGTGAGCCGTCCTGAAAGATCCTTCGGGCCGCCCCAGCGGGCGTCGGAGATGACGGGGTAATACTGTTCGGCGCTGTTGAGTGCGGCTCCGGGGGGCGCGGTTTCGCCGTCGCGGGCGCACAGCAGGAAATCGACCGGGCGTTCAAGCTCAAAGGCTTCGCCGCCGGAGAGCGTTCCGTTCAGCCGGAGCCGGTTATGGTTGGAGAGCGGTTCCCGCGCGGAGAGCCGGAACCGGAACTGCGCGCTCTCTCCGGGAGCGACTCCGGAGAAGTCCGCCTTCTCCGGCTGGAACGTACCGGGGAAGTCGGCTGAAACCCGGAGTGTGCCGCTGCGCGGTTTTCTCGACAGGTTGGCGATGCCGGCGGCCAGTTCCAGCGAACCGTCGGCGCTGAGGCCGGCGGGCTCGATGCTGAGCCGGACCGGCGCTCCCGCCGTCGCTTCGAGTTCCGCCGAGGCTTTGAAGAAGCCGCGGTTGAAATCGGCGGAGGCGAGGAGCCGCAGCGGTTTGGCCGGGGCCGTTTTAAGTTCGACTTCGACCGGAATTTCGGCCGTTGCTCCGGCGGCCAGCTCGATTCGCCGGTTCCCGGATTTCGCCGTGCTGCCCGGCGGAGCCCAGACGTTCAGCTCGACCGTGCAGGCGTGCTTGAACGGGTTGACGATCCGGAGCGGCACGCTCCGGGCTTCTCCCGGCAGCAGCGTCACCGGATTCTCCGGGAAGGTCAGGCTCTGCTGGCGGCCCGGAATTTCCGGGGCAAGCCCCGCGATGAAAATCGGGTCGGGCCCGACGGCGAGCTCCGTGAAGCCGTCCGCCACGCTCATCTCCGGCGCGGCGCCGTCGATCCGGGTCACGGTGAATGCGTCGCCGAGATTCAGCTTGAGCTTTTCATCCCGGTCGCTCCAGAGCACGATGACCGCCTCGCGGCCGTCGGAGAAGGCGAACGCCCGGGCGTACTGCCCGTATTTGAAGGCATTCTGGAACTTTTTCCCGTAAAGCATGCGCACAGTCAGGTTGAAGGCTGCCCCCGCCGGCAGGATCCCGCCCTTTTCATCGAGCAGCCCCCAGTTTTCATAGTCGTACCGGCTGCCGACCCGGCTGGCCTGGTAGACGAAGATCTTCTCGACGCCTTCGGCGAGGAGCCCGACCATCTGGCGCACGACTTCGCGGGCCTGCTGCCGAAGCGCATTCCGCCAGCGGGCCTCTTCGGCTTCCGGTGTTTCGTTTTCACGTTTTTCGATCGTGGTGTTGCAGCCGGTTTCGGTGACCCAGATCGGTTTGACGCAGTTGTATTTGGCCAGCAGGTTCCTGACTGCCGCAAGCCGCGCCTGGAGCTCGACCCCCGAAACGTAGGTATGGTCCGAATAGATATCGAAATAGGCGCCGCCTCCGGCCGCGAGGACGGCGTCGAGGAACGGGGCGAAGCCGCCGTCAAGCGCCATCGCGGCGACCTTCGCTTCCGGATCGGCGGCTTTGATCGCCTCGTAAATGGTCTTCATGACCCGGACGAAGTCGGCGTGGCTCCCGTTCCACGCATACGGAAGATCCGGCTCGTTCCAGATTTCCCAGTATTTGATGTAATCCTTATAGCGGTTCACGACGGCGGTTACATAAGCATGCAGCGCTTTGTGGTCGCGCGGCGCGTAGGAGTAGTAATCCGCCGCGTCCGGCCGGGGCGAATTCCATTTCGCCGTGCTGCTGATGAGCCCGAGGATGCGGATATCCTGCGCTTTGGCTTCGGAGACGATCCGGTCGGTGCGTTCCCAGTCGAACCGGCCCTGTTCCGGCTCGATCAGTTGATGCGCGAACTCCCAGCGCAGATATTTGGCGCCGAGCTCCCGCTCCATTTCCGGGAACTGGAAACAGTTGATGCCGAAAGGCGAGTCGTCGCCCTGTTCCACCGGCACGACGGCCGGCAGCGCGGCGGCGCCCGGTTCGGCAGCCGTTTTTCCGGCTGGAGGAGCCAGGGCCGCTTCGCGTTTTTCGGCCAGGCCGATCCCGGCTTTGTCGCCATAGGTGTAGTAGAGCTTCAGCCCGTCGCCGTCGATGAGCACGGACGGGTTGTCGCCGGGGAACAGCTCCGTGCCGGAGCGTTTCCAGTCAAAGCCGTTTTCGGAGGCGGCTTCGCCGATGCGGCACTGCCGGTCCGCGCCGATCACGCCGTACCACATGCGGTAGCCGGTCCCGTTTTTCCGCACGCAAAGCGAAGTCAGGATATCGCCGCCGAAAGCCGGGCTGCCCTCCATGACCGGCGCGGGGCGGCGCGTCCACTCGGAGCCGTCGTCGGATTCCGCGTAACAGACGCGCGGTTTCCAGCCGCCTTTTTCGGTGGCGAGATACCACATCTTGAACCGCCCGTCCTCAAGAAGCACGGAGGGCGACGCGACCGCGCCGCCGTCCGTCGCGGCGAGTACCGCGTTGCCCGGATATTTGCTGAAGGTGACGCCGTCCGGCGACGAGGCGTAGCCGATCGCGGCCGGAGTGTTCCAGTCGGGCGCCCCGGCGAACCAGATGTGATAGATGCCGTTCTCCTTGAGGACGCTCGGAGAACCGATCACGTTCCAGGAGCCCGGCTGCCCTTCCGGGTCGCGCGGGACGGCCGGGGATTTCTCCGGCGTGAAAGCGGTTCCGTCGGCGCTCCGGGCCCGGAAGATCTCCAGCGCCCCCCAGTAGCCGGAGAAGAACAGCGTGTACTGCCCGTCCTCCGCCAGTATCGCCGGCGAGTGGATGTTCAGGAACGAGCCTCTGGAGAGGACCGGATTCCCGGCGGCCGGTTTCCATGCATCGGCCCCGTGGACGGCGGCTGCGGCAAGAAACATCATTGCGGTTGCAAAGTTTCTGAAATTCATCTTGTGTCGGATTCCTGCTTGAATTGATTTAAAATTCCACCCACCAGCGCATGGCCGGGTATTCGCGCTCCGCGAGCGCCTGCGGGCCGCGAGATGCGACGTGACCGTCGAGGAACAGGATGTTGCCGCGGCCTGAATGCCTGGCGAACTCGTTGACCCGGGCTGTCGGCTCGGCGGTGTAGAAGAACCAGAAGTCCTTCATCGGCCAGCTGTTGACTTCGTCGAGCGAGTCGAATACATAAAATCTCTGTGACGGCCGGGAGACCCCTCCCGCCTTGTAGTAGCGGTTATAGGCCTCTTCGTCGTACAGATTCGATGCGATATGAGCGTTGGCGCTGTAGGAGGCGACGCTGTTTGCCTTGACCGGCGCGCTCGGGCAGGAGTAGCCGGCTTCGCCGCGGAAATCATCCACATTGGTATAGGCGGCCAGTCCGCGTTTGCCGGTCCACCAGTGCCAGCTCGGCCACGGCGGAACGCTGGTCGCGACGATGTAATCACCGTTGTCCCCTGAATATTGCATGCTCAGCAGCCCGATCTGCTTTAAATTGCTGATGCAGTTTGCGCTCTTGCCTCTTTCCCGGGCCTGGCTCAATGCCGGCAGCAGCATCGAGGCCAGGATCGCAATGATCGCGATGACGACGAGGAGTTCGATCAGGGTGAACGGATGGTGTTTCATTTCCTTTTTCCTCTTTTGATTTGCGGATTGGCAGGCTCGAAGGTTATTTGCAACTCCGGAACGAAGTGTGCAGCGGCTTGATCGAATCGCGCAGGACCAGCTTGCCGAACAGGTAGTGGATATCCGGCTCGCGCCTGCCGTCCGGCGGATCGGATTCGATCATCCCGAACAGCAGTTCCGCCGCGCGGTAGGCGATTTCAAACAGCGGCAGCTGGTAGGAACTGAGCTTCGGGTGAAGGATTTCGCAGATCGATACCGTGTTGTCGAATGCGGCGACGCTGAAAGTCTCCGGAATGGAGATCTGACGCTCGAGGCAGGCGTTGTAGAAACCGGCCGCGGTCCAGTCGTTCGCGAAGATCACGGCGGTGGGCGGCTCCGGGAGGGAGAGAAAGTATTCGAGCATCCCGGCGAGGTCCGGCGGCGCGGCCTGCGGTTCGGTGATCTCCCGGGGCTCCGAATCGGACATCACGAGATATTCCGCCCGGAATTTCCCGGTTTCGACCATGTGCTCGATGTAGCCGGCGCAGCGGGCGGCGAGTTCGCGGTGGCGGATCTCCGGGTTGACGAACGCGATTTTTTCGTGACCGAGGCGCATGAGCTCGTCCGTCACGCTCTTTCCGGCGGCGTATTCGTCGGCCGCGACCTGTGGAAACGGAAGCTGCGGCCGGCTGCTGTCGAAGCAGACCACCGGCATGTTTTTCGGCAGAAACGGCAGGAATTCCGGGTTGAGCGACGGGACCCGGAGCAGGATGCCGTCATACGGGCGCAGCATCCGGACCAGCTCGCGGCTGGAGAGTTCCGGGTGGGCGAACTGAATGTCGAGGCTGTAGTCGCGCTTGCGGCAGGCCTCCTCGATTCCCGAGAGCCACCGGACGCAGAGCGGATTGTTCCGCCAGTTTGCGCTCATATCCGGCGCCAGCATGCAGATCCGGCTGCCGCAGCGGCGCGTCCTGCGCCCGGGGCGGTAACGCTCTTTGGCGAGATAGCCGCTCTCCTTGAGGACGCGGAGAATCCGGCTGTTGATCTCCGGATTCACGTTCGGAGCGCCGTTCAGCACCCGGCTGACGGTTCCGGTCGAAAAACCGACCAGCTTTGCGACGTCCTTGATGGTGATCTCTTCCGGCATTGCCGATTTCCTTTCCTGTCTGTTCCCATTGATATTATGTCGAAAAAAATGGGAAACGGCAAGTGGAAATTCATGAAAAGTCGAATTTTTCATGATGAACGTTCATCATGAACGGATGGCGCCGAAGCGGGTCCGGCGCCGGGTGGAATCGGTTACTCCTTGATCTGCAGGAGTTTTTTCAGTTTTTCAAAGGTCACCGGCTTAAGGATGACCGCATCGAAGCAGCTGACGTCGAAATGATTGCCGTTTTCGACATCGGCGGTCACGGCGATCAGGCGGGCCTCCGGGGCGAGATTGCCGGACCTGATGGAGCGGGCCAGCTCCATTCCGCTGATTTCCGGCATCCACAGGTCGGTCAGGATCGTGCCGGGACGGAATTCGTTCAGCAACCGCAGGGCCTCCTGCCCGGAGGTCGTGCTCCGGGTCGTGAAGCCGAGGCGCCTGAGCATCATCTCGAGAACCTTGACGTTCATGGCGACGTCGTCGACGATCAGGGCCTTCCGGATGACGGAGGAGGGCTCCTCCGGCAGCGGCTTCCGCAGGCCGGCGCTCTCCGGAATCTGTTCTTCCGCCGGCGCCGGAGTGTCCAGAATCTTCATGGCGGAATCCGCCCGTTCGCGGATTTTGCGGAGAGAGGCCGGGAGGTCGGCGCCGGAGGTGCCGCCGCTCTGCAGCGCTTCGAGCTCTTTCCCGATTTCGCAGAGGCTGTCCTGCAGCTGCCGGACGGCCCGGGCGGGAAATCTGCATCCGCCCCTCAGTTCCGCCGACCGTTCCCGGGTCCGTTCGGCTTCGCCGATATTGACCAGATGGTGAATGACTTTCACGACCCGGTCGCCCTCGATGATCGGGATCGTGCTGGCGATGTACAGCCTGCCGTTGAATTTGACCTCCTTCGAGAAGGATTTCCGGTGCTGAATGGTCTGCAGGACCATGCAGCTCTCGAAACGGTGCCCGCCGCCGCAGTACAGGGCGCAACAGCTGTCGCCGCGCAACTCCGTGCCGGTTCTGCCGAGGTCGCGGCAGGCCGTCGCATTCGCGGTCAGGATCCGCCCCCGGCCGTCGAAGATGATGACCGGCATATCCAGAAGGTCGAGGATCTGCTCGGCCTCCGCCTCGAGCGAGTGGCTCCGGCGGCGCTCTTCCTCCCGCTCCAGCAGGGTCTGGATGACCTGCGAAACCATTTCGAACAGCCGCAGCTGCCCGGCGGAGAACTCCTCCTCCGTCGCCCGCTCGATTCCGAAGTATCCCCAGAACCGGCCGCCGATCCGCAAAGGCTGCTTGACCAGCTCATGCTGGCCGGTCAGGTTGAAGTAAGCGGCATATTCCTTCTGCCACGGCACGGTTTCGTCGAGTTTTCCCCGGATGCCGTGAAGCATGCGCCCGGCTTTGAGTTCGGTGAAAACGGCCTGGAAATGTTCGGCGCTGAAACGCTGCCCCTCCCGCGTGGCGACCGGGGCGCTGCCGCTGGACCAGTTGTGGCGGATGATCGACCCGGGGTGTTCGCCGTCGCCGGAATATTGGAGGACGGCGCAGTTGTCGGCATTCATCTTCGGCGCCAGCGCCGACAGAATCTCCCCGATCGCCGAAGCCGGATCGCGGTTCAGCAGCAGGTGCCGGAAGGTTTCGTGGATGACCCGGTCCTGCTCGATGTATTCATTGAGCCTGAGGTTGGTCTCGCGGAGGTCCCGCTGCTTGGCCAGTTTGCCGGTGAGGTTGATGACGCTTTCGAGCACATACTGCACCTTGCCTTCGGTGTCGAAGATCGGCTGCGCGGAGATCCGCAGCGTCCGCTCCCGGGAGACGCGGTCCGCCGTTGCCGGCCTGCCGGTTCTCAGGCTCTGCCGGAGAGGACAGTCGGCGGAGGTGCAGCTTTCGAGGGTCGCTGACGCCTCCCGGCAGATGCTCCGGCAGGGCTGCCCGGTGAAATCGGCGGCGTCGCCGTCCAGAAGGACGCTGCAGCTGCGGTTGACGCTGACGACGTTTCCGCCGCTGTCGAACATCAGGAGCGCGACGTCGGCGTATTCGAAGATCTGCGCGTGCATGCCGACTTCATTGGCCCGGGCCTGCTTTTGCTTTTCCCGCCGCAGCAGGAGCGAGACGATGCGCGCCGCCTCGAGATAGGCGCGTTCGTCGGAGGCGGAGAAGGGTTCCGCCTCCTCCTTCCGTTCGGAAACCAGGCAGCCCCAGCAGTTGCCGTCGAGCAGAACCGGCGCCATGATGAGCTCGAAGAGCCGGTGGGCGGCGAGGTGGGCCTTCAGTTCCGGAACGAAACCGGCGTTCCCCCCCGCGGGGGCCGTCTTGAGGGAGCAGCGGAGGCTCCTGCCGTTCCGCAGCCGCGCAAGGGTGTCGGGGCGGACGGCGAAATCCGCGCGCAGCTCCGGCGGCCTGCCGCTCCCGCGCCGGTCGGCGGCGACCGCGTGTGCCGCGATCGCGCCGCCTGTTTCATCCAGGCGCATGACCGCGGTGAGGTCGGTGCGGTATTTTTCGGAGAGGCGCATGCAGATTGTTTTCAGCGCCGATTCGAATCCGGTATCCAGCAGCAGCACCTTCAGGCAGTCGTTGATCAGGCGGTCCTGTCCGAGGAAGGTGGCGAGCTCCCGGTTTTCGCCGGAGAGCTTCGAAACGTCGGCGAGGCAGACCATCACGTATTCGACCTCTCCGTTTGCGGCGAAGAGCGGGGAAGTGTTGATTTTCACCGTCCTGCCGGAGAGATCGAGCAGTTTTTCTCCCGGCGCCCTGTCGCGCAGCGTCCGTTTCAGCAGGCAGTTGCCGGGGTCGCAGTGAGAACTGTTCCGAAGCATGCAGGCGCCCTCATCGTCGCAGAGCCTGCCGGGCAGACTCTGCGTGCCGAGCGGCCATATCTCATAAAAGCTCCGGTTCGCGCTCAGGCACCGGCGGTCGGCGTTGAAGATGGCCACCGGCGTGGTCAGCAGGTCGAACAGCCGGCCCTGCAGCGAGGTCTGCCGGAGCAATTGTTCCGCCTGCTCGCACCTGCTCCGGGCGATCAGGTAGGCGGAGGCCGCGTCGTCGAGCAGGAGCGGCACGTTGCCGTCGCAGCTGCCGGCTTTTTCCACAAAATCGAAGCTGATGAAACCGTAGAAACGGCCGCCGGCGAACAGCGGCTTCCAGTAACAGGATTTGATCCGCTCCGCCAGAAGCGTGGAGACGCAGTCGCCGAGCTCCGCGGGAATCTGCATGGAGTCTTCGATGAGGATGGTCCGGCCCGCTTCGAGCTGCTTCAGCACACCGTTGAAGGAGCCGTCGTGGTTGTAGGTGTCGAGCGGATGCACATTGTTGGAGATCCACTCGAACTCCTTGACGATCAGCTTCCCTTCGCAGCGGAAGACGAATCCGCGCTCCGCTCCGAGCGCGTGCGAAAACAGTTCCAGTAGCCTGACTGCGGTGTCGCGGAAGTCGCTGCCGAGCGCAATTGTCCGGAACGCCTGGTTCAGGATGGAGGAGTTCCGGCCGAGCGTTTCGAGCCGGGCGGTGTATCTGCGGTTTTCTTCAGAGAGGCGGCATTGTTCCGTGACGTCGATGTTCATGCCGAGAAGCAGCCTGCGGCTTTTTATTTCAAGCGGCGCCTGATAGATGTCGCATATGCGTTCTCCGCCGGAGGCGCGGAGGCGGCGTTTCCGGACGAAACCGGCTTCGGCGGTCTGGGCTTCTTCTGCGATCTGTTCCGGCGGGAGCCCGGCTTCGGCGGCGGTCCGGCCGATGATGCCGGACGGGGCGATGCCGGTCTCCTCCGCGATCTGCCGGTTCCAGAAGGTGAAGCGGCAGCCGTTCGCGGCATCCCGCACGTAGATGCTGGCCGGCAGCCGGTCCAGAACCGCCCGCAGCAGTTCTTCGCTGCGCCGGGCCGCCATTTTTTCCTGTTCTTCCCCGGTCACATCGATACTGATGCCGAGCAGCAGCAGCCGGCCCGGCTCCGGCTCGATGAGCTGTTTGAAGCTGTGAAACTGGTAAACGGTTCCGTCCGCGCCGGTGTACTGCTCCGAAAAATCCATGAGCCGGCCTGACGCGGCGACGGCCCGGTCATGCTCGCGGATGGCGTCGGCATCCGTTTTCACGGTCATCAGTTCATAATCCGTTTTCCCGACCGTCTCCTTCACTTCCCGTCCCATCTGCCTGGAAAAAGCCGGATTGCACATGGTGTAGCGGAAGTTGTCGCCGGCCTCCTTCACGAAAACCGGATACGGCAGACTCTCCTTGATCGTTGTGAGCAGCAGCAGATTCTCATCGGCGCGCTTCCGCCGTTCGGTTTCGACGGTGATGTCGCGGAGGATGCCGATGACCTCGGGACGACGGGTTTCGTCTTCCGCTCCGGCCCGGACCGGCGTGAGAGTGAGCTGAAAGACCTCCTGCCTGCCGCTGTACCGGCTCCTTACCGTGCCGGAACGGGAACTCTGCCGCCCGGCCGCAACCTCTTCGGCCCACTGCCTGAAACGCGCATAATCCTCCTTCGGCAGCCACTCCGAAAGCGGGATAGCCGCGCCGTTGACTTTCGGCAGGAACCGGAGGTCGCGGTCGAAGACGGAGACCGGTTCGAACGTCTCCGGATCGATGCGGAAGAAGTGCATGGCGTTGCCGTCCGCCGCCTGCCGCAGCAGGGAGAGGCTCATGTTCAGCCGGTCCCGTTTCCGGTACTCGAGCGTGACATCCCGGAACACCAGGATGGCGCCGGCGGTTTTTCCGTCCGGGGAGCGGATCGGCGCGGCGCTGTCGGCGATGTGGCGCCGCCGGGAATCCCGGGCAATGAGGTCGGTGTGATCGGCCGGAGTGACGGTCTTGCCGGACTCCAGCGCCTCGCGGACCGGGGAGGGGACGCGGCGGCCGTCCAGACAGCTGACGATATGGAAGATGTCGTCGAGCGGTCTGCCGAGCGCTTCGGCGGCCCCGCAGCCGGTCAGTTCGCACGCGACCGGGTTGATCATGGTGATGCGTTCCCCGGCGTCGGTCACGATCACTCCGTCGCCGATGGACTGGAGCGTCAGGGCGAAGCGGGCGGCCGTGTCGGCGGCTTCCTGACGGGCCGACTGCAGGTCGCCGGAGTCGTGGGAGACGCCGATGACGGCTTTTTTCCCGAATATCTTCGGCGAGGCGAGCGAGAAGATGATGGTCCGTTTCTCTCCCCCCGAGCTGTAGTCGAGAATGAGCGGCTTTTCGCTGTCGTAGACGCTCTGCACGGCGGAGAGGATTTTGCCGGTGTCGAGCCACGGCATCTCATTCAGATGTTTGTAGTCGTTCTCCGGGAAGTCGCTGGGAAAGCCCCGCTCCCGGTGATAGAACAGGATCGTCCCGTCCCGGTCGAAGACCGTGACCCGGACCGGAAGGGCGCGGTGTACGTTCAGCGTGATCCGGTTGTATTTTCTCCGGTACAGCAGGAACACGATCGCCGACAGGGCCCCGGCCAGCAGGATTCCGAGGATGATCGCGCCGGTGAAAATTTCGCAGGGATAGTTCCAATGCCAATGCTGCGCCGGAGGAGCTTCCGCCCCGGCGGCACAGGCCGCGGCCGCCGCGAAGAGGAACGGGATGACAAGTGATTTTCCGGCGCGTTTCATCGCATCTCCCCGGTTCCGGCCGTTTTTCCGGGCGGCGCAATGTCCGGGCGGCCCGGCGCGGCGGAGAGCACCGTGCGCAGCTTGTCGAGCGTGACCGGTTTCAGGAGAATGCCGTCGAATTGCCTGCGGAGTTCCGGGGCGATCGCCGCGTCGGCGGTTACGGCGAGAATCCGGGCGGCATTGCTGCGCGGGTCTTTCCGGATTGCTGCGGCGAGTTCGTCGCCGTTCATCCCCGGCATCCACAAGTCGGTCAGGATCAGGTCCGGGCGGAAGCGCTCGAGTTTTTGCAGCGCCTCCGCACCGGAGGCGGCCGTTTCCACCAGGAAATCCAGCTTGGCCGCCATGGCCGCCAGGACTTTGCAGTTCAGTGCGACGTCGTCGACCACGAGGAGCCGGAGCCCGGCGGCTGAGGCGGCAGCCGGTTCCGGCTCCGCCGCCGACTGCCCGGAATGCGCCGCTTCATACCGCACGCCCGGAAGAAACACGGTAAAGCAGCTCCCTTTCTCCGGCTCGCTTGTTACCGACAGCGTGCCGTTCATCTGTTCAACCAGACGCTTGCAGATCGGGAGTCCCAGCCCGGTTCCCTGGGCGATATGCTCCCGCCGGGCATCCTGCTGGCCGAACGGCTCGAAAATGCGCGTCATATATTCCGGCGCGATGCCGTCGCCGGTGTCCTCGACGCGGATCGTCAGGTCGCCGGCCGTTTCGTCCCGGCGATGGAATTCCACTGTCAGCCGAATGCCGCCGCGGTGTGTGAACTTCACGGCATTGCCGAGCAGGTTGAACAGAATCTGGCGCAGCCGCAGCAGATCGAGGTAGAGCATCGGCAGATCCGCCGGAACCGCGATCCGGCCGGTCAGACCCTTTTCGTCGAGCTTCCGGGCGAACAGTTTCCTGAGGTCGTTCAGCAGATTTCGCAGATTCAGCTTTTCCGGGGTGATCTTCATCTGCCCGGCTTCGAGTTTGGAGAGATCGAGCACATCGTTGATCAGCTCCAGCAGCGTGACTCCGGCAAAATGGATGGATTGGATGGCCTCCTCCTCCTTCCGGCGCGACATTCCGCCGAGTTTCAGGATTTCCGCAAAACCGATGACTGCGTTCAGCGGAGTCCGCAGCTCGTGGCTCATGGTCGCGAGAAACATGCTTTTGGCCCGGGCGGCCTCCTCCGCGTCCTTCACGGTCTGCTCCAGAAGTTTTTTGTTCCGGTTGAGTTCCGTGATGTCGGTGAAGGTCTCCAGCACCTGAATGATTTCATTCTCATGCCAGATCGGCTGGGTGTTGACGATGTAGTCGCGTCCGGCGATGCTTTTTTCCATGCTGACCGGCGCTTTTTTCTGCAGCGTCTGATGGACGGCGCAGCTTTCATCCGGAGCCTGCCGCCGGCAGAGAGTTCCCAGGCAGCGTCTGCCGATGCACTCGGCAAGCTTCACGCCGAGCCGTTCGGCGGTGCTGTTGTTGGCGTGAATGATCCTGTAATCCCTGTCTACCAGCAGGACCGGGTTGGACATCATGTCGATGATCAGCTTCTGAACCGCCGTGCTGTCCGCCAGGGCGTCGAACTGTTTTTTCCGCTGGTAGGCCAACAGGAAGATATTGGCCATATCCTTGAGCGGGCGCAGCCCCGCGTCACCGTATTGGCGGGAATCCTCGGTGAAATCGACTCCGAGAAATCCGGATTGCCCGCGGTCCAGGCGGATGCCGACGGTACTGAATGCCCGGAGGGGCTCTCCGCCCAGGTAGGCCGCGATCTCCGGAGACTCCGCCGCCGCCAGCGCCGCATCATCGACCTGAAACCCTTCCGGACGGCAGAGGTTCCGCCGCAGCTCCGGAGAATCGCTGAAGTCGATCGTCGCAAGGAACTCACGGCGCGGCCGGACGCCGCTGCCGGTCCACTCGCAGCTGCATTCGGCCCGGGTTTCCTCCGGGTCGGTGAAGCGGTAAAGGTAGACCCGGGCGGCTTTCCGGTTGTTGCCGATCTGCTGGAGAATGTCGTTGACCGCCTTCCGGTAGTCGTTTTCCACGGTGATGCGTTTCAGGCAGCTGTTCAGCAGCGCCTCCCCGGCGACGAAATCGTTCAGGCGGTTCAGCGTGCGTTCCCGCTCCCGTTCGAGTTCATGCTTCGCCGTATTGTCCAGGCTGAGTTCGACGATATACCGTTTCCCGCCGTTTTCAAGCAGGGTCTTGGTCGTCTCGTAGTGGATCTGCCGGCCGGAGGCGGAGGTCAGCAGTTCCGGGTAGTGCAGCGTGTGCGTTTCCGATTCCAGCACTCGCCGGTCGGTCTCGCGGAAGTTCCGTTCGTTCCCGGGCCACGGCGAGATTTCGAAGTCGGTGCGGCCGATGACCCGGGACGCCGCATAGCCGGTATGGGTTTCGAGGCACTTGTTCCAGAACACGTACCGGAAATCGTCGTCGGCGTCTTTGGCCAGTACGCCGCCCGGAAACAGGTCCAGTATTTTCTCGAGGAAGGTCTGAAGCTCCTTTTCACGGAGCTGGGCCCGGCGGCTTTCCGTGACGTCCAGCATCATGCCGAGGATCAGCCGCCGCCCGTCCTCCGTCGTATATGCGACGCGCGCGGAGTGGAAGGTGCGGGACCGCCCGCCGGCGTCGACGAGCTCCTCCATGGTGTTGACCGGGCCGCCTGTCGCATTGGTCTGCCGGTCGGTCTCGCGGAAGGGGAGGCTCCTCTCCTCGCCGAAGAGCTCCCGGTCGTTCCTGCCGAGCGTCTCCTCCGGCGAGCGCCCGAAGAACTCGTACCAGCTGCGGCTGCACATCGTATAACGGTATTCGTCCGACGCCTCCTTCAGGTAGACCGGATACGGGAAGATGTCGAACAGCACGTTGACGAATTTGTTTCCGGCCGCCAGCCGCCGGTCCCGGGTGCTGGTCGCCGTGACGTTCTGGACGACGCCGAAGATCACCTTCACGCCGTTTTCCTCCTCCAGATGCGCCCGCAGCCGGTAGTACTGCATTTCTCCGAAATAGCGGGAACGATAGTCGGCGGTGAAAATCCGGTCCTCTCCGCTGAGCAGCCGGTCGCGCAGGCGCATGAATTCATCGTAATCCTCCGGAAGTATCCACTCCTTCTCGGGCAGCGGAACTCCGTCCTGAAACGGCCACAGCCGTTCGAATCCCTCGCTGCAGCTCGTCATGCGTGAAACCGGGTCGTAACTGAAATAACCGAGGTCGGCCAGCTGAAACGCGGCGGCCAGCGCGGTGCTGTCGAACCGCTGCCGCCTGCGTTCCGCGTTGCGGGCGGTTTCATCCGTGAGGATCAGCACGGTGCCGGCCCGGATTCCGTCCGGATACGGCACCGGCGCAACCCGGCCCGCGATCTCGCGCCGCTTGCCGTCGCGGGCGGCGAGAACGCCGCCGGGAGGCAGTTCCAGCGGCCGGTTCTCCCGCAGGGCTTGCTCGAGGAGGGAGCGGACGGCGCCCCCCTCCGGGAACACTTTTGCATAGTGCAGCCCGGCGAGGCGGCGTGCGGTGAAACCGGTCAGCTCTCCCGCCGCAGGGTTGGCATGAAGGATTTCGCCGTCGCAGCCGACGAGGAGGACGCCGCACTCCATTTCGCCCGTCGCGGCGGAGCGCTGGGCGGTCAGGAACCGCACCTCCGTTTCAAGCTCCCGCTTCTCCGACTCGTCCGCCGACAGCACGAGGACGGCTTCGGCGCCGAAAACGCCGGACGGCACTTTGCGGAAGGTTTGAAATTCCCCGTTCGCGGCATGGCGGCTCTGCGGGATTCCGGTACGGAACACTTTGCGGATGGTTTCCCCGATCTCCTCCCGGTCCGGCGCATCCGCCAGCAGCCTCGCAACCTTCGAGGCGCTTTTTCCGGCGGGGGCGCCGGGACGGCAGTCCAGGATTCTCGCATTGCGGTCGCAGACGAAGCAGCGGTTTTTCGTCTGACCGAACAGGTATTCCAGCTGTCTGCGCCTGCGTTTTTCCCGCCGGTACAGCACTGCGAAGATGACGATGAGCAGCAGCGGAAGCAGCAGAAACGCAATTTCCGCCTGCGGCAGTCGGCCGGCAGCTGTTTCTGCTGCGGTCGCCAGCAGTAATTTTGTCATGAAATCCGTTCCCGTTGACATTGCGGAAACGGCCCCGAAACCGCAATGTTGCTGCACGATTGAATTCTGTCCTAATATAGCCGGGGAAGGGATTTTGTCAAACGCGGCCGGCCGGAAAGTGCCGAAACGTTACGCGTGCTCTTCTTCCTGTTCGCAGGAGAGCACGGGGGCGGTCGCGGCCAGCGTGGCCGGGTCGGCGAGCACCATCAGCCCGTCGTGCGCCTCGATGACCGTGCTGCCGTGCGGCACGACGAACTCGCGGCCGCGCCGGATCAGCAGCACGAGCGCCCCTTTCGGCAGACCGAGTTCGGAGAGCTTCCGGCCGATGTACGGCGCGCCCGGCAGCACCTCGAATTCGCGCATGTCGCCGTTGATGGTGCCGGTGTTCTCGAATTCGAGCGGCACGCGCGGCGAAACCTTCAGCGGCTTGTCGAGCTTCAGGAGCCGGGCGAACGGCATCAGGGTCTTGCCCTGCACGAGCACCGAGGCGAGAACGATGAAGAAGACGATGCTGAACATCTTCCACGCATCCGGCAGATTCGCCATGAGCGGGAAGGTCGCCAGCATGATCGGAGCGCCGCCGCGCAGCCCCACCCAGGAGACGAACAGCCGCTCTTTCATGGTGAACTTGCTTCTGACCATGCAGAGGAACACGGCGAACGGACGGGCGAGCAGCATCATGAAAAACGCGATCGCAATGCCCGGAATCGCAACTTCTCCGAGCTGCTTCGGGAAACTGAGCAGCCCGAGCATGCCGAACAGCATGACCTGCATGAGCCAGCCGATGCCGTCGTGGAAACGGCCGATGCCGTGCTGGTAGATGAACTTGCTGTTGCCCATGACCATGCCGCAGACATAGACCGCCATGAAGCCGTTGCCGTAGCTGAACTCGCTTGCGCCGAAGGTCAGCATGACCACGCCGATGCCGAGCACGTAGTAGAGTCCGTCGTACTCGAAATCGATCTGGTTGAAGAGCCAGACCGCGAGTTTGGCGATCAGGAAGCCGTAGAAGACGCCGAGCGACATTTTCATGAGGAACATCGGCAGGATCGTCCAGTAGCTCTGTCCCGGCGTCAGGATCATGCCGACCATGAAGATGGTCAGGAAGGCGGCCATCGGGTCGTTGCTCCCGGACTCGTATTCCAGCAGCGGCTGGAGCTTGCCGCGCAAACTCACGCTGCGGCTCCGCAGAATCGCGAACACAGCGGCCGCGTCGGTCGAAGAGACGATCGAGCCGAGCAGCAGGCACCACTCGAAGGAGGGTTTTTCCGTGAAACCGAGGTATTCCGGAAAGTACAGGAACCCTGCCGTGAAGAGTCCGAAAGTGAACAGCCCGACGAAAAGCGCGGTCAGCAGTACGCCGAGGCTCGACAGCACACTGCCGTAACCGATCACGCTTTTGACCGACTTCCAGGAGGTGTCGTAACCGCCGGAGTAGAGGATGAACGCCATGGCGATGCTGCCGATGATATTGGCGGCGGCCGCGTTGTCGAAGGCGACGATCCCGAGGAAATCGGTTCCCGCCAGCATGCCGACGCCGAGAAAGACGAGGAGCACGGGGACGTTGAGGCGGCTGGAAATCTTGCTCGAACAGGCGCCGGCCAGGATCAGCACGGCAAGCACGGTCAGGTAGCCGGGAAGGTTGGACACAATATCATTCATCGGTTGTCGGCTCCAATCTGTGGATATGGGAATATCGCGGGTATTGAAAATCTCATTACATTACTGCCGGGTCGTGCGATTTTCAAGATGATTTTCCGACAAAAACGGCGCTTTTTACGGGGTGGCGCCGGCTGCCCGGAGAGCCGGACGGCGGGAGAACGCAACGCGCCTCCCGCACGTCTGCTGCGCGGAAAATCAGGAGAGGGCGAGCATCCTTTCGATGGGCTTGACGGCGGAAGCCATGATTTCGGGCGGAAGCTCGATTTGCGGCGCCATGTCCTTCAGGCAGTCGCGGACGTTTTCGAGGGTGATTTTCTTCATGTTCGGACAGGTCATCTCCGGCTGGAGCGGGAAGAACTCCCTGCCGGGATTCTCCTGCCGGAGCCGGTGCAGGATGCCGATTTCGGTGCCGATGATGAACGCCTTGTCGCTGGATTCCCGGACGTGGCGGAGGATGCCGCCGGTACTGAGCGCGACATCGGCCAGGGCGACTACTTCGGGGTCGCATTCGGGGTGGACGAGCACCTTGACTCCGGGGTGTTCCGCCCGGGCCGCGGCGATCACCGCCGGCGTCACCCGGTCGTGGGTCGGGCAGAAGCCGGGCCAGAGCTGCATGTTCCGCCCGAGCTTGCGGTTCAGATTCCCGCCGAGGTTGCGGTCCGGCAGGAAGAGCACCTCCTTGTCCGCCGGAAGGGAGGCGATGATCTTTTCGGCGTTGCCCGAGGTGCAGCAGATGTCGACGTGCGCCTTCACGGCGGCGGTCGTGTTGACATAGGCGACGATGATCGTGTCGGGGTGGGCGGCCTTGTAGGCGGCCACCTTGTCGGCCGCGGCCATGTCGGCCATCGGGCAACCCGCGTCCGGGTTCGGCAGCAGGACGACCGACTGCGGCGAAAGCAGTTTCGCGGTTTCGGCCATGAACCGGACGCCGCAGAAGACGATGACGCCGGCCCCGGCGTTTTTGGCTTTGATCGAGAGCTCAAGCGAGTCGCCGGTGAAATCGGCGATGTCCTGCAGTTCGGCCTTCACGTAGTTGTGGGCGAGAATGACGGCCTTGCGTTCGGCCTTGAGCTGTTTGATTTCTTCAATAAGATCCGACATCGATGACTCCTGGAGTTTGGTGTTTGCGGATGGTTTCAAGGATGATGTCCGCGGCGGTTTCGGCCTCGCGGACGGTTGAGTGAAGCCCGAAGGAGACGCGGAGCGCTCCGGCGGCCGCGACCGGGTCGGCTCCGGCTGCGAGCAGGATGCGCGACAGGCCGCCGGAAGAGCAGGCGCTGCCGCTCGACACGGCGACTCCGGCCTCTCCGAGCAGCGCGACGAGCTTCATGCCGTCCTGTCCCGGAAACAGCACGCAGCAGGTCTGCGGCAGGCGCGCATGCCCTGTTCCGGCGATCCGGTGCGGAATGCCGGAACAAGCGAGGCACGCCTCGAACCGGTCGCGCGGGGCGGAGGAGGGGAAACGGACCAGCTCCGCCGCTTTGCCGAGCCCGGCGATGCCGGGTACATCGAGCGTTCCGGCCCGGAGCCCGCGCTGCTGGCCGCCGCCGGTCAGCAGCGGCCGGAACCGCTCCGGTTCCCGGAGATAGAGGACGCCGACGCCCTTGGGTCCGTACAGCTTGTGGGCGGAAAAGGCCATGCTGTCGCAGCCGAGAAGCCGTACGTCGACCGGAAGTTTCCCGACCGCCTGGGTCGCGTCGAAGTGGAGCGGGATGCCGCGTTCGCGCAACCGCCGCGCAATCCGCTCCGGTTCCGGCAGAAGCTCGCCGGTTTCATGATTCGCGAGGTTCAGCGCCGCGAGCGCGGTGCCGGTGGAAGCCGCCGCAATAATGGCTTCCGGACACGGCGGAACCAGGCGCACGGAGCCGCGCAGCCGGGCCGGTTCGTACAGCGAGGCATGTTCGGCGGTCGTCAGGAGCAGTTCTCCCGGCGGAGCGTTCCGGATCGCATGGTTGTTGCTCTCGGTCGCGCTGCCGGTGAACAGGATCTGTTCCGGCTCGGCGCAGATGAGTTTGGCTACCTGTTCCGCGGCGCGCCGGACGGCCTTCTCCGCCGCCGCGCCGAACGGGTGGAGGCTCGACGGATTGCCGAAGACGGTTCCGAAATACGGCTGCATCGCTTCGACGACTTCCGGGGCGCAGGGAGTGGTCGCGTTGTAATCGAGATAGATCATTATTCGGCCGAGAGACAGCGGCTGCAGTACCAGACCGTGGTTTGGTCCGGCATTTCGACAACGTGGTCCGAACCATAATGCAGCGCGCGCTCACGCACGAGGGCGCCGATACCGCTGCGTTCGAGCGGGAATACGTCCTCGAGTGCGGAAAGCTTGAGCTTGACCAATGCATAGCTTCCGCTGGCCAGATGGATGGATAACGCCTTGTAAAGCTCCCCGGGGTCGCTGAATTCGGCCCTGCTGCCGATCCGGACCGGTTTGTCTTTCGCGTACTCCAGGGTCAGGACCGCGTTCGGGGGATAATCGGGTTTGACATGGGACTTCTGCGCCGAACAGTAGACGCCGTGCCGCCCGGCGGCGCGGTCGAACGGCTCGAACGGTCCGGCCGGTCCGGGAGCTTCGGCCGCTTCGACGAACCGGACTGCAGCATCCCAATTTGCATCGCCGTCGAGCGGTTCGACCGCGACCGGGGCATTCAGCTCCGCCGTGCCGGGAGCGAGCCAGGCGGAATCGGGAGCCGCAAGCTCGAATTCGCGTGTTTTCAACTCGTCCAGCAGTTGTGCTTTCCCGGCCTCGTCGAGTGTGGAACGGAAGAAGACGAGCGCCGGTTCCGGCGTTTCGACCGGAAGCGCCGACCAGAGGGTTCCGCCCGGCGTCAGCATCAGCAGCCGGGAAGGCTGCCGTTTCCGCCGCCACACGCTGCCGCACTCGTCGTTCAGCCGCAGGATGTCGCGGTACGGGGCGCGCAGGATGCGGGGCGCGGCGATGGCGAGCGAGCCGTCGCGGTCACAGACCGGGATGACCAGGAGTTCCGGTTCATCTCCGAGCTGATACGCGACGAGGCGCGGCGAATTCTCCGGCAGTGCGGGGCCGGTCGGGAAGAGCGAACAGCCCGCCAGCGCGGCGGCGACGGCGAATGCGGACAGATATTTGAGAAATTTCATGGGTTCCATGCTTTCCGTATTGACAAAACGACGTTGTATTAACATAATATGAAAACGAGCTTTTTGCAACCCGCGCGGAGATTTCCTGAGGAACAAGAGCCTGCTGCCGCCGGAAAGGCGCAGTTTGCCGGTGCGTTGCGCTTTGTTCCCGCGGGAAAGGGGCCGCAGGTATTCATTTCCCGAGTGTTCCGTGCCGGCGCGGGCATGGCTGTTCGCGGAGTTCTGTCCGGGCGGTCGGCCGGATGTGGAGTCGTCTCCCGGTCAAAAACGGCGATTCAGGGCTTCGGACCCTGTGCAGGCGGAAAATTTTCAAAAAAAATGAGATTTTGAGCTTGCATTTTTTCAGAGCGGGAATATATTTAGAAACGTCGAATGTGAGATATGCGAGTGTAGCTCAGTTGGTAGAGCATCACGTTGCCAACGTGATTGTCGCCGGTTCGATTCCGGTCACTCGCTCCATTTTTTCTCATCGTTCGTTCAGGTGCGAGTGTAGCTCAGTTGGTAGAGCATCACGTTGCCAACGTGATTGTCGCCGGTTCGATTCCGGTCACTCGCTCCATTTTTTTGTCTTTTTTCCGACTCCTTCCTCCATTTTTCCGGCATCCCGGTTGAAAAGTTGTGCCGGGGAGTGTATCGTACGGCATGATGCAGGATACGGCTTTTCATTATCTCCGTTATCCGTGGGGCGTGTCGTTTACCGGAATGCTGCTGGTTGCGGGCCCGGCGGGCGGTGTTCTGGTCGATACGGCGCTGCCGGAGGCGGTCGACGGTTTTCTGCTGCCGCAGTTCCGGCATTTCGGATTTTCTCTTTCCGCGCTCCGGCTGGTCATCAATACGCATCACCACGAGGACCATGCGGGCGGAAACGCCCGGCTGCGTGAGCTGTGCGGCGCGAAATTCGCAATCCACCGGGCGGGCGCCGCGGGACTGGAGGCGGCCGGATTCCGGCCGGATCTTCTGCTGAGGGACGGTGCGCTGCTTGAAAGCGCCGGGCTCCGGTTCGAGATCATCCACACGCCCGGGCATTCGCCCGATTCGGTCTGTGTGCTGGAGTCGGCGAGCGGTATGCTGTTCACCGGCGATGCGTTTCAGGGATGCGGGACCGTTTATACCGGAATCGCGCTTTATATCGATCCGGAGGCGTATCTGCAGAGCGTGGCGAAAATCGAAGCGCTTTTCCGGCAGGGAAGGATCAGGCGGATTCTCTGCGGCCATGCCTGTGCGCCTTTCGACGGGGATGTTCCCGAAGAGGAGATCCCGGCGTTTCTCGAAATCTGCCGCGAAACCGTGCTGCGGTACTCGCGGGCTGCCGAGGCGTATCTGGCGAATCATCCGCGGCCCGACGCAGCGGAGCTCGGGCGGCAGCTGCTCAAGCGTTTCGGCGTAACTGCTGCTCCCGGCCTGCCCGGATTGGAGAAACATACGGCGCAGGCCCATCTGGCGGCGCGCTGACGGCGGCTTTCGCCTGAGCGTAAAAGTTGACTGCCCCCCGCAATTGTGACACTAACCACAAGGGGGGACGCCATGATTGTGCAGAATCTTTATCACGCGAATCTGAAGATCGATGCGGAGGGGAGCGTTTCGCTCGAAAGCGCCTGGGAGCTCGCCCTCGAAGAACCGGCGTCCGGCCTGGAGCAGTTGCAGGCGGAGGCGCGCGGCTGGGCCGGCGGTATCGGGGAGCCGTTCCGCATTCCCGCGGCGGACGGTTCATATGAATTTTCGGAAACCGTTCTGGTGACCGGCATCGAGTTGAAGCCGGTCAGTCTCGCCGTCTGCCGCGTGATTTTCTCCGGCGCGGAATTCGCCGCCGGCGGCGGTGAGGCGCCGGCGCTGGCCGCGGCCGGTTCGGTCGTGGACGTTTATGAGACGGACGGCGCGCACCGGCGCACGATGCGGTTCCGGGCGTCCGCTTCGGTTTCGCCGGAACTGATTCCGCAGCCGGGCCGTCCGCTGGAGTGGGAGGGGGGCGCGTTCATTTGCGAAAGCTGCCGGAGTTCGAACTCCGGTTTCTCCGTCGAGCTTGAGGTGACGGCGCGGGAAGCGACGCTTGCGGAACTCGGTCTTCCGCAGGCCGGAACCGACGGCGACGGTTTCGAGACGAAGCGCGCGGTCTGGTTCGTCGCGGCTTCGGAACACGATGCGTTTCTGGCGGATCACCCGGTCGGCGGCGCGGCGGCCTGGGCCGGAGAAAAATTCACGCTCGTCTCCGCCGATTCGAAGCTGGTCGGAAAAATCGGCTTCGAGGTCGTGCTGCTCGCCCGCAAGGTCGAAACGCGCTGCATTGCGAAGGTGCGGAGCGAGAAATTCGCGGGCCTCTCCCGCTCCGGCGCAATTCAGCGCGAGATCGTCTGGAAAGTGCGCTGGCGGGTCGCGGCGGAGGAGCTCTCCGCCTTCTACGGCCAGACCGGCCTCTGCCCGGCCGACTGGACCGAAGAGGAGGAGTGCATCATCACGGACATCTCCCCGAAACGGCTGTCGGAGATGGAGTACGAGCTGGACATCGAGGCGCAGCATCCCGGTAATCCCGGGCTGTTCGGCCGGTATTCGGCGGAAGACCGCACGAACCTCTCCACGCGCGTCGATGTCTCGGTGGATATGGCGGAATTCCATGTTTCGGCGGAAATGGCCGGCTTCCAGAAACTGCCGGACGGCCGCTTCCGGCCGATTCTGAACTGGAATTCCGGCAGCGGCTGTCCGTTTTCAGCCGACGGGCGGCTTGCCGAAAATATGATCGAAAGCACGCTGCGCTGTCTGGTCATCACCGAAAGCGTCTACAGATCCGGCGATGCCGCCCGGCAGATCGCGGATCTCGCCGCCTGGGCCGCCGTCCGGGTGTCGACCGCCGCCGTGGCCGGTGCATCCGGGTCGTTCCTGCGGATCGGTCAGACTTGCCGGGAGACGTTCAGCAATTCGGGCAAGCTCTATACGCGCATCTCGCGCAGTTACCAGAAGGCGCCCGGCGATTTGCAGTGGAACCCGAATTACTGGAGCAGCCACTGATATGGATTCCGCTTTCCGCAAAACCGCCGCCCAGCAGCAGGCGCTGAAGCTGCTCGGCGGCGGCAGCCGGTATGTGCTTCTGTTCGGCGGCTCCCGTTCCGGCAAGACGTTTATTCTGGTTTATGCGCTGCTGGTGCGGGCGCTGCGTGCTCCGGGGAGCCGTCACGCGATCCTGCGTCTGCACTCGAACAGCGTGCGGCAGTCGGTGCTGATGGATACGCTGCCGAAGGTGGTTCGCCTCGCCTTTCCGCGCCTTCGGCTCGCGGAGTCGTCGCGCGATCAGTTCGTCCGGCTGCCGAACCGTTCCGAAATCTGGTTCGGCGGCCTCGACGCCGGGGAGCGCGCCGACAAGATTCTCGGCAAGGAGTTCAGCACGATCTACTTCAACGAATGCTCCGAGATCGGCTATGAGGCGGTTAACACCGCACTGACCCGGCTGGCCCAGAAAACGGCGCTGAGGAACAAAGCGTATTTCGACTGCAATCCGTCCGGGAAGTCGCATTGGAGTTACAAGCTGTTCGTGGAGAAGCTCGATCCGGAATCGAACCGTCCGGTAACCTTTCCCCGGCAGTATGCGTCAATGCTGCTGAATCCGGCAGCGAACGCGGAGAATCTGCCTGCCGGCTACCTTGAAGAGACGCTGGCCGGACTCTCCGACCGGCAGCGCGCGCGTTTTCTCGAAGGCGTCTGGCTCGACGACCTGGCCGGAGCGCTCTGGTCGCAGCGGACGATCGACCGGAGCCGCGTCGCGGAGGCCCCGGAGCTGGACCGCATCATCGTCGGCGTGGACCCGGCCGTGACCGGGAATGCGTCGAGCGACACCACGGGGATCGTGACGGTCGGCTGCTCCCGCGACAACCATTTTTACGTGCTTTCAGATGCCAGCTGCCGGGGCCGTCCGCTCGAATGGGCCGCAGCGGTGAATGCCGAATATGATCGCTTCCGGGCCGACCGCGTGGTCGGAGAGGTCAACAATGGCGGAGAACTTGTGGAAACGGTTCTCCGCCAGCTGAATTTGAATCTGAGCTACCGTGCCGTGCGCGCCACGCGCGGAAAAATCGCGCGCGCCGAGCCGGTCGCCGCATTGTACGAACAGGGCAGGGTGCATCACGTCGGGCGTTTTCCGGAGCTGGAAGAAGAGATGACGGGATTCACGCCCAGCAGCCCGAACAGCCCGGACCGGCTCGACGCGTTGGTCTGGGCGGTCACAATTTTAAGCGAACGGCCAGCCGGCCCCCGGCTGATTACGGCCTGATTTCCGGAATTCCCCCGGGGGAATCCCGCATACGCGCGTGAAAAGGCGGTTGAAGTAGAATTCGTTGCGGAAGCCGACCGCGGCAGCGACCGCCTTCAGCGGCAGTTCCGTCGAATGGAGCAGATTGCAGGCCCGGCGGATGCGCTCCTCCCGCAGCAGCGTGTGGAACGGTTTGCCGAAATGGTACTTGACCAGGTGGCAGGTGTAGGTGACGGAGAGGTGAAGGGCTTCCGCCAGTTCCGCAAGCCCGGCCTCCTCATGCGCATGGTCCTCCAGAAAACGGCGGATCTGATTGCTTCTCTCCTGAGGCGCGCCGGTCCGGTTCCGGCAGAGGTCCGCGTAATGCAGCAGCCCCTGGCCGAAGAGCTGAAGCTCGAGCGCGAGCTCGTTCCCGAGGTTTTCGCCGGGGAGCGGGAGTCCGGCGTAAAGCTGTCTCAGCGGTTCCGGCAGCTCCTCCGGCAGTTCCGTCCCCGGCGTCCGGAAGGCCCCGGCGTAAAGCAGCAGCGCGAGTGAGCCGTTGCGTTCGAGCGGAACGATCAGTTCGGTCACTCCCTTCCAGCAGCTGTGCAGGAACGGCCTGCGCAATCGGTCGGCCGCCGCTTCGGCCCGCAGCATGCACTCCTCGTGACAGCGCCGATTCCAGCCCGGAGTCTCAAACCGCCCGGTGATGCAGTACGGGTGAATATGCATGTACCGCCCCGGGAAAAACGGTGTTCCGTCGGCATGATAGAAGATTCCGCGGCAGTCGTGCAGCGTCAGGTGTACGCCGTGCTTCCGTTCGAATGCCTGCAGCGCGGCTGCGAGCGATTTTCCCGGTGAAGCGGCATCGATGGCTTCGAAAGTTATCATGAATTTCCTGTATAAAGCAATTTTGTATAAAGATACAGCTTTTTTCTGCATTTTCAAATTCGCCGTTTTCCGGTATTATTGATAATAGAAAATCAAAACGGAAAACAGGAGCAGGAACAGATGAATTACGATGTGATTGCAGTCGGCGGCGGTCCCGCCGGTATCGGTGCGGCTTACGCGGCTGCCGGGTGCGGAGCGAAGGTGCTGCTGCTCGAACGCAGCGGGAGATTGGGCGGAACCGCGGTACAGTCAGTGGTCGGTCCTCTGATGGGAGGCGTCGAAAGCCGCATTGTCACTGAAATTCTGGCGCGGCTCGGCGGCTGCTGCGTCGATTTCCGGCGCATGGACATTGAGCTGTTCGATCTGCTTGCGGAGCGCGGCGTCGAGATTCTGCTCCATGCTCCGGTATCCGGGGTGCGGCTTGAGGGAAACCGGGTAACCGGTGTCGAAGCGGAGTGCCGTGAAGGGCGGCGCATTTTCTCCGCCCGCTGCGTGATCGACTGCACCGGAGACGGCGATGTCGCCTTCCGGGCCGGCGTCCCGTTCGAGATCGGGCGCGCCGGTGACGGTCTGATGCAGCCGGTCAGCATCATGTACCTGATCGGCGGAATCGATCCTCTTCGCCGGATGAAATGCACCTGTGAACAGGACGCGCGCATTACGATGGTGAACGGCCGCACCTGGGAGGAGATCGTGCTGGAGGCGCAGTCGGGCGGCAGATTGCCCGATACGGTCAGCGTGATCCGTTTGTACCATGCTGTCCGCGAGGACGAGAATATCGTCAACGCAACCCAGGTGAATTACATTGATGGAACCTCCTCGGCCGACCTGACCCGCGCTGAAATAGAAGGGCGGCGGCAGGCGTTCCGGATTCTCGATTTCCTGCGCGAAACGGTACCGGGCTATGAGAACGCCTTCATCTCCCAGATGCCTGCCGCGATCGGGGTCCGGGAGACCCGGCGCTTTGAGGGAGTCGCCCGGCTGGAAAAGGGCGACTGCATTGCCGGACGGCGGTTTGCCGACGCCGTTGTTCGCCGCGCCTGTTTCTCGATCGACATTCACAATCCGGCCGGGGGAGGGCAGGCCGCCGGGCATGAGGAAAACGCGGTCGGTACGGCAGAGCGGGCGCAGCCGTATGATATTCCTTACGGTGTGCTCGTTCCCCGCCGGCTCGACGGGTTGCTGTTTGCCGGACGCTGCGTCAGTGCATCGCACGAAGCGCTGGCTAGCTGCCGGGTCATGTGCATTGCGATGGCGCTCGGTGCCGGAGCGGGCGCAGCCGGGGCGTATGCCGCCCGTTGCGGCTGTGAGCTGCGCAATGTGCCGGTGACGGAGATCCGGCATGTTTTATTCGACTGATCGCATTTTTTTGCGTTATTCTTTGGTGTTTGAACGTATTTGAGCTTGCAAGCTGAAAAATTGATGATATATTAAAAATCCGTTGCCCCTGAAGTTGGGGATGCTGGTTGAGATTTCTGGTTTGGGTTTCTGGAAAATTATTGAAAAATAATGAAATCTGAGCTTGAAAATATCGGAAAAGGGTATATTTTAAATCCCTGTTGCGCCTGATGAGGGACGCGGTTGCTGGAAAACGGAGCGAGCCGGAGTTTTGAGAAAGATTGAAAAATCTTCGAAATGCGGCTTGACAAGTTTCAGAAAAGAGTTATATTAAAACTCTGTCGCGTCCCACTCGGGGCGAGCTGATTGAAAATTGAATAGTGCGATGTAACTCGTAATTATTTTTGAGATTACATGTAGATTTCT